>JAJXZA010000097.1 GCA_021780285.1 Planctomycetota bacterium | reverse complement strand
GGGGTTTGCTGGTGCTCAACAACCTGCAGGCCGGCGGCGTATGGTCGGGCATCGAGTATGCCTTCGCCTCGTGCATGATGGACCATGGCAACATGGCCGCCGGCTCGGCAATTGTCGAAGCGGTTCATCAGCGGTACCGCCGCGCAGGATCGCCCTGGAATCAGGTGGAATGCGGCGACCACTACGCCCGAGCCATGAGCAGTTGGACCACTCTGCTGGCGGCTACCGGGTTTAAACCCGACATGCCGCATCAAACACTTGCTCTCATGCCTCCGGTCATCGGTGATTTTCATGCGCCGTGGGTCATGGCGGGCGCTTTTGGCACGCTGCGTCAGCGCAAGCACAAACTGGAGCTGACCTGCCTCGCCGGAGAACTGCAGTTGAAGGCTCTACGCGTACGCGGATTAACCACTGCGATGCTCCGCGACTCGAAGCCGGTGCAAATCCACCGGGCCGATGGCGATGCCGGCACGATTGAATTTGGCGAGCCGCTTCATCTAAAAGCGGGTTCATCACTGATTGTTTCATGAAACAGTCGCGCAAAGCATTGCATCTGATATATAAAGAAATATAATTAAACATAAACACATATAAATGATATAATCAAAAGAGTCGGCCGGATGCGTCTTGAGCCGGCGGTTGAACGGCGCTTTGTGGGGCAAAATCCCACATTCAAGGCCTAACCGCCAAAATATTTTTGGATTTTTCAATTTTCTCGCTTATCTATATGTTGTGGTCTGCAGGCAATATTCATCAAAGAATTGATCTTTGTTAGTATTCTGTTTGGTTTATACGGATTTTGCCTCATTGAATAGTGGTGCAAATGCCTTGACAGGTGGGCCGCATGGTTTGTAAAGTGGCCCGCAGTGGTGAGGAGTGGGGCATTGTGGTGAATGCGGCCGAATGGCCGGGTGCTTTGTCGAGTGGGTTGATGGAACTGGGCCGAATAGTCTTCGCCAACCACTTTCATCATGCGATGGATGCGAAGAATCGCATTGCCATCCCCGCAAAGTATCGTGATGCGCTTCGTGATGCAGGCCATCCGCTGGAGTTTTACCTCCGGCCGCCCGACATGGCCGATGCCTCGCTGGCTGCCGATCACCTGGAGTTGATGCCGCGATTTGTATTCGAGGCATTTTCGGTCGCGGAGCGGCCCCAGACGTTTTCGCTTTCGGAGGCTGAGGCCAAAATTCGCCGGCGTCGGTTTTCGCTGGCCGTGCAGGTTGAAGCCGACGCCCAGGGGCGAATTGTAATACCGGAGCGTTTTATGGCCGCCAATAAAGATCAGGAAAAAATCGGCCCGGCTATTCTTCGCAAAGACCTTATTCTCGTTGGCATGGGAGATCGAATCGAGCTTTGGAACGAGGGAGACTACGAGAAGTCGCTCGTGTAACTCAAGGTCGCAGGATGCGACCCAACAACCCGGATGGACCCGGGATGGTTTTATAGCACGGCAGCTTTGGACAGAGCAATGGAGGCTCGCCAAGGCTCGATCGTGGGAGTGCATTGGAGGCGCTCCAAAGGTTTACAAGTTGCCGGCGGTCGCATGGATGCGGCTGGGCGGCAATCTCATTGAGGCGCTCGTGCCGCCGGCGATCCAAGGATGGATCGCCGGCGACACCTCAATGGTTGCCTCAAAATTGTGGTGAGATACTCGCGACGCAAGCCGCAGTCCCCACCAGCCCATCAGTTTAGCACATGGGCCGCGCCACGGAAAGGGGCGGCCAACCCGCCATGGATGGCATGGCGGGGGCACGTGAAGCCAGCCGTGCCCCTGCACTTTTGAGACTTTGCCGGCTAAGCGTACAACACGCAGAGCTACCATGGACCTCGGCGGCCACGGTCATGAGCCGGTTTTATTGGATGCGGTGCTTGCTTTGCTCGCCCCTCAACCCCACCAGTTGCTGCTCGACTGCACGGTGGGGCGCGGTGGCCACGCAGAAGCGCTTCTTGCTCAAATGCGGCCGCAGGGGCGGCTGATCGCCATGGATGCTGACCCGCAAAATCTTGCCTACGCCAAAGTCCGTCTCGAGCGGTTCGGCCCAAACTGCCGCTTTTTTCATGCCAATTTCGGCGAAACAGCCGATGTGCTCGCCGCCGCAAATGCCGGCAAGGTAGACATGCTATTGGCCGACCTTGGCGTCTCCACCAATCAAATTCTCGGCGGGAAACATGGCCTGAGCTTCGCCGGCGACGAACCGCTCGACATGCGGCTAGACCCGCGCATTGCCCGCACCGCCGCCGACCTGGTCGCAACCCTCTCTGAAAAGGAGCTTGCCGACCTCATTTACCACTACTCGCAGGAGCGCCTCTCGCGGCGCATCGCCCGAAAAATTGTCGAAACACGCCGCACCACACCCATTGCCACCACCGGACAGCTCGCCGAGCTTATTCGCCAGGTGGCCCCGCGTCATCACGCGGGCCAGATAAACCCCGCAACTCGTACTTTTCAGGCTTTGCGTATGGCTGTCAACCAGGAACTCGAAAGCCTGGCAAGCCTGCTTCAGGCCATTCCCGCCTTTATGGCCCCCGGCGGTCGCGTTGCTATCATCAGTTTTCATTCCGGCGAAGACCGCCTCGTGAAGCAGGCCATGCGGAACTGGTGTGATCAGGGCGTAGCCCAGCGACTTACCAAAAAGCCCGTGGTTGCAGGCGATGCCGAGCTTTTTGCCAACCCGCGCAGCCGCAGTGCTAAATTGCGCGTGGTGCGCTTTGCCGATGTTAACGTATCGAGACCCGTAGATGAAAATATGCTCCGGCAAGGCAAACCGTCTAAAAATAAATCTGCAAGTTTTGAGTTATCGGATGCCGATGATGAATAATCTTACGCTCATGGATGGGGCGCTGTAAGCTGTTTAACATGGAGGTTGCTGGTCATGAATCGTGAAACCAAAATCGGGCTTCTTACCGGGCTTATGCTCATCGTGGTCATTGGCGTGCTGCTGTCCAATTACCTCGGGCGTCCGCATGCCGTTGATCAAATCGCCGTGCCGCGCCAGGCCGACAGCACTTACCGGCAGCAGTTGCTTCAACCGCCCGGGCAGGCCTTGGTGCCTGTGCCCACCGCTGTCAATACGCCGGCGCCTGCTGCGGTTGCCGCAACCCCAAGCCCGGCCGCGCCTCTGCGAGCCGGTAATGGTGTTGCGCCCTCCGCGTTAACCAGCAGCCCCGAGCCTGCCATGCAGGCTCAAAATGCCGCCTATGTAACCGCTATGCCTTCCGTAACAGCCAGCCAGGCTATGGCCACGCCGGCTTCCGATGCCACGCTGGGCGCCAGCGCTCTCGCGGGCACCCAGGCTGTCCCCGCAAACTCTGGCCCGCGACTCTATGTGGTAAAGCCGCGCGACACCCTCGGTCATATCGCCTGGCAGTTCTATAAATCCTCCAGTCGCGATGCGATTGGCCGCATTGTCAAAGCCAACCCATCCGCACTCAAGCATGGCAGCCATAGCGTGCTTATGGTCGGTGAGAAACTGCGCATTCCACTGGCCGCCGGCCAATCATCCACGCCTCTGATGCTCGATGCCGTTTCTACCCCGGGCAACAGTCAAAATGTCGTCGCGCCCAATGTTGATTCCAGCAATTCGGCAGCACTGCCCCAGTCGAACGCAAGCTCGCAGCATTATGTTGTGCGCCCGCACGATACGCTCTACGCCCTGGCGCGCCGCTTTATGCACACCGACTCGCATGCCGCCATTGCCCGCCTGATGGCAGCCAATCATCTGCGTTCGGCCCGCGACCTGCGAGTAGGCATGACGCTGAAAATCCCGGCTCAATAAGACGGCCCCAGTCACCCGCAACCCGGCCGCCACGATGGCGGCTCACGTAACGCCTGCTGTTGAAGGCGTCTCACCACTCCATCTTAATTCACAATTGACCAAACCCGAAAGTGCCTTAGCCACCAGTACCGATCGTCTTATTCCGGCGGATCCAGCACACTACCGCCGCAAACTGCTGTTACACCGCCGCATTTCGTGTAAAATCCCCCGCATGGAAACGAAGGTGTTTTAATGGCTGTTTTGGGCGTTAATATAGATCATGTGGCAACCCTCCGGCAGGCAAGGCGGGCACGCGATCCTGACCCGGTTTGGGCCGCCGTAGAGGCCGAACTCGGCGGTGCCGATGTTATCACCGTACATCTGCGCGAAGACCGCCGCCATATACAGGACCGCGACCTTGAACTCCTCGCGCGCACCGTGCGCCGTCCGCTTAATATGGAAATGGCCGCCGTCAGCGAAATGGTCTGCATTGCCCGTAAAATTAAACCGGCCATGGTGACCCTGGTGCCTGAAAACCGCCGTGAAATCACCACCGAAGGTGGCCTCGATGTAGCCGCACGCCGGCCGGCCATAAAGGCCGCGATCTCTCAACTGCATCGTTCGGGCATTGTGGTAAGTGCGTTTGTGGATGCCAACACCCGCCAGGTTGCCGCCGCCCGCGACGCCGGGTTCGATATCTGCGAAATTCATACCGGTCCCTATGCCAACGCCCCTGACCAAAAGGCTTGCCTCGCCCAGTTGGACAAAGTACGCTCCGCCGGCGAGCAGGTGCTCAATGCGGGCATGCGTTTTAACGCGGGCCACGGCCTTGATTACCGCAATGTTGCCGCTATTGCCGCACTGCCGGGCCTCTCGGAATTGCACATTGGCCATGCCATTATCAGCCGGGCTATTTTTACCGGCCTGCGCGTGGCCGTGGCCGATATGAAACAGGCCATTGCCCAGGCGATAGCCCGTTAGTGTACACTTAATAACCCGCGGCAAATGCGGCGCAGGAGCGCCCTTGGTTAAAGGCCCCGCCGCCATGCTGTGTTTGGAGAAATCACCATGTTTATGGGCGTTTATACCGCCTTGGTTACGCCGTTTAACAAAGGCCGTTTCGATCGCGCGGCCTATGAGCGGCAAATTGCGTTTCAGGTGCACAGCGGCATCAGCGGCATTGTGCCCGTTGGCACCACCGGCGAATCGCCTACGCTCTCGCACGACGAACATCATAAGGTTATTGAAACCGCCATTGCCGCCGCCCGCGGTACCGGTCTGCAGGTTATCGCCGGCACGGGCAGCAACAGCACTGACGAAGCCATTGACCTGACGCGCCATGCCAAAAAAGCCGGGGCTGATGCGGTCCTGCTGGTCAATCCGTACTACAACAAACCCACACAGGAAGGACTGTTTCAGCACTTTAAGGCTATTGCCGACGCGGTCAATATTCCCATTGTGCTCTACAACATTCCGGGGCGAACCAATGTAAACATGACCGCAGGCACCATGCTTCGTCTGGCCAAAGCCTGTAAAAACATCGCGGCCGTAAAAGATGCCGCCGGTAATCTCGACCTTACCACCGAGGCCGTGGCCACAGGCCTGACCGTGCTTTCCGGCGATGACTCGCTCACGCTGCCCATGATGGCCGTGGGGGCCAGGGGTGTGGTGTCGGTGGTTTCTAATATTGCCCCGGCTCTAGTTAAGCAGCTTGTGGATGCCGCTGCCGCCGGCGATTATGTCGCTGCCCGGCGCGTGCATCATATGCTTTATCCGTTGGTCAAGGCCATGTTTGTCGAAACCAACCCCATCCCCGTAAAAACGGCCATGGCCTTTTTGGGCCGCGACACCGCCGAAATGCGGCTGCCTTTGTGCCCGCCCAGCGCTGAAAATGCCAAGCTTATTCGCCGAGCACTGGTTGCGGCGGGTTTGCTTAAAAAATAGAGCCGGTTCTTACGTTGTGTTTTACCGGGCGATGGTAAGTAAATGTTTTAGCAGGAGTCAACAACATGAAAATGAACGAAGACCTTGCCGTTCTGCTGCTGCGGGCCGCTGTAGGCGGAGTACTTATTTATCATGGCCAGGAAAAGCTCTTCGGCGGCATTGCCGGCTTTGCGGGCTACCTCAAACATCTGGGGGTACCTGCCCCTGAGCTTAGTGCGTGGCTCAGCGGCTTAACCGAATTTTGCGGCGGCATTGTGCTGGTGCTGGGCACCGGGCTTCGAATCGCCGCCATACCCATTCTGTTCAACATGCTCGTGGCTGTGTGGTCCAGCCGTGGTAATGGCTTTAGCGTGTTAAAAGGCGGCATAGAATACCCAACCATTATCGGCGTGGTGGTATTGGCTTTGCTGCTGGCTGGCCCCGGTAGCTTCACCATCGCCAAACTTATTAAAAGCATGAAAAGTTCCGGCGAGTCAACAAAATAGTAGGCTAGGCCCGCGACCTTCGCCTCGGCCTTAATCGTATAATGAGGCGGGAAGATAAAAAGCGTTTGCGGCGGTCGGGCCAAGCGCGCGGTCCAGCCCAAAACCGATTGACGATCGGTGTTGTTTTGTGTCAGGTGTCTTATGTCCGACCATCAAACCTGCCCCAAGTGTGGTTCGCTGGTTATTCCCGGCCACAGGCTGTGCCTGAAGTGCGGTACCGCCGTTGGCCCGGGCTCAGCCGTTTCACGAGCGCCACATCAGGAGGAGCCTGCCGGCAGCGGCATTGTCGGCAAAGCTATTGTGGCGGTGCTCGTGCTCGGCATCGTGATTGGCATTGGTTGGTGGGGTTACAGCGCACTAACCAAAGCGCCGCCCGACCCGGCCTTGGCTTATCCCACCAGTCGCACCGCCCTGGTGCGGCAATTCTTTACCGATGTTGCCGGCAATTCCGATGCCGACCTCCACCACGCTTTTCTCCTGCTGGCACTGCCGGTGCGACACCAGCACGCCAAACATGAAGGCGAAGTGTGGCAGCGGCTCAGCAATCTCAACAGTTACCTCACCGGGCTTTTTGGTCCGCAATGGATCAGCGACCTCGTCGTGCAGCCCAGCGCTTCCAAAACAGCCGGTGCCAATGTGTATGTGGCGCAAATTCAAACTGAAAAGTTTCATCTCAATCTTCAGCCCCAGCCGCTGCGCCCCGATGACCCTCAAAACGATGGCCGCACGCACTATGGCATAGCCCATATTGCTGAGTTTACACTCCAAGGCGGAGCCCGCGCGCAGCAGGCGGCCGGGGTCAGCGCCATTTTAGGCGGTCTGGTCGGAGCCACCGGCGCAGCCAACAGCGTGTCATCCATCAGCGCCGCCTACGGCCCGCACGGCAAAGAAACGCCGTCGGAGCTTAAGCAGCGGCTGCTGCCCATTGTCGAAAATCCGCAGGCTGGAGCAGGCCTGCGCGATTGTATCTACCAACTCTGGCCAGTGCGAAACGACCCTACCGTTCGCATGGTGCTCAAACGCATTTTGCATAACCGTGCTTATCCCGGTCAGGCGCGGCAGGCCGCATCGGGCGTGTACCACGGCAACGCTATGCCGGAACTGCTCATTAACGCCGGCGTTACTCACATTCATTGAAACGCGCGTGCAGCCTTACGGCGCTGCACCATTGCGTTGATACAACCCTTCGGTGCTGGCTCAAAGCGGTAAGTTTTGCTATTCTTATGTACCTCGTTGGCCGGATGCCCGAGTGGACTAAGGGAGCGGATTGCAAATCCGCGATTCGTGGGTTCGAATCCCACTCCGGCCTTTGCATTTAACCTGTGCCTATTGTGGTAAACCAACATCTTATTCGCTGCGGTTGATGACTGATGGCCTATAAGCAAGTCGCAGGGACAAACTTTCCGCTCGCCACCAACCTGTACGCCCCCATCGCTCAAAGCAGGCTCCCGCATCTGGCTCAAAATGATGTTTCGGCTACAATGCCGGCTATGTCAACAATCTGGCTAAAGCCTGAGCATCGTCCGCTTGAACCCTATGCCATTGATGTCGCCGCGGGCATACTTGCTAACCTCGGCCCGATGGTCCGTCAGCATGCCCCTGCGCCCTCCTGCGGCATCGTCAGCGATTCCATTGTTGCCAAACATCACCTTGCGGCGGCGGTGGCTTCGCTGCAAAGCGCGGGGTACCGCGTGGTTGAGTTTGTATTTCCGGCCGGCGAGGCCAATAAAACGCTCGCCACCGTCAGCCGCGGACTGGACTGCTTTTTGGCGGCGCGGCTGGAACGCAAAAGCCCCATTGTGGCATTGGGCGGGGGAGTGGTGGGCGATCTTGCGGGCTTTATAGCGGCCACGCTGCTGCGCGGAGTCCCGTTTGTGCAGGTGCCCACAAGCCTGCTCGCGGCGGTGGATGCCAGCGTTGGCGGCAAGGTGGGGGTGGACCATGCGGTGGGTAAAAACCTCATCGGTGCCTTTCATCAACCAAGAGCGGTTA
>JAJXZA010000383.1 GCA_021780285.1 Planctomycetota bacterium | reverse complement strand
CGATAAGCTTCTTGGCCAAGCTTTAAGACACCAACTTACAACAAATTGGCACCGCTGCAGCCTTCGACGCCATACGCCAATACAATTTTGTGAATTTTGAGGACGAGACAACGCAACCGGCTCGCATTGCATGCTGTGCCATGTGCGTGGCAGCTTATCGCTATGGGCATGTTGACCTTCTTTATCTTTCTGTACACCGCACAGAGGTTCGACCATGCCGGGGTTTGTACCGATGATTGGCGGCATACAGCCGCGTCAACTTTGGCTGGTATCGGGGTCGAGTGGCACAATCAGGCTGAAGGTGGCGCCTTTGCCGGGGCTGCTGACGAGTTCAATCTCGGCCTTGAGCATGGCGGCCAGTTCTTTGCTGATGGCCAGCCCCAGTCCGCTGCCGCTGTGCTGGCGCGTCACCGAGCCGTCCAACTGCCGGAACTTCTCAAAAATTTCCTGGTGGTGTTCGGGCGCTATGCCCGGGCCGGTATCCGTTACCGATACCCGCACATGCTGCGGGTCGGGCATGCCGGCCGAGATGCGAATTGCTCCGTCTGCCGGGGTAAATTTAATGGCATTGGAAAAAAAGTTATACAAAATCTGCTGGAAACGCCCCGGATCGGTCGTCACCAGTGGAATCTGGCTTTCAACGGTCAGCGTAATATCTATATTCTTCTTCTGTGCCAAGGGACGCAAAAAGTTAATCAGCGATTCGCATACGTCCGGCACGTTGATGCGGTCGCGGCGCAGCACCATTTTTCCCGCTTCAATTTTGGCCAAATCCAGCAGGTCGTTAATCAGTTCGAGCAATTGCCGGGCGCTGGTCTGAATATTTTCGAGGTAGCGGCTCATGCGGGTGTCGGCCGCGACGGCGGCGTTGTTGGCCAAAAGCTCGGCAAAACCGATGATGGCATTGAGCGGTGTACGCAGTTCATGGCTGACGTTGGTAAGAAACTCGCTTTTAACGCGGTTGGCCTGGTACAGGTCCACATTGGTTTCGGCCAGTTCGCCCAGACGCGTATCGAGACTGCGATTGGTGGCCTCAAGCTGATCCTGTGACGCCTTGAGCGTGGCAAGCATCTGATTAAATGTTTCAGATAGCTGTTCAAACTCGTCGCCGGTGGATATGGCCGATCGGATGGATAAATCTCCGCCGGCAACCTTTTCGGCGGTGTTACGCAGCACGCGCACCGGCTGGAGAATCAGTCGCGTGGTAATGAGGTAAAACACAATAATCGCCAGCACGCCGCCGATAAACCCCGATACCACAATCACGGCCCGATTGATCAACAATTGGTCTTCATCAACATGCAGCGGCATGTCCACGCGAATAATGCCCACCAGCGGGCCGCCCTGTGGAGAAAATACCGCCGACATCATCGGCGCCGGGGCTGCGGGCAGCTCGGTCGGACGGGTTGCCGGGGCGCTGGCGGGCGCAGGTAGGACAACCGGAGCAGCCTTTGCGGCCGCAGCAGGTGCTGTTGCCGTCGCAGCCGCTGCGTTTTGCGGGCCTATCGGGCGCACAGGAGCTATCCAGTTGCGCCACGCGGCATGGCACCGCAGACACGACTGCGACGCCCGCAAGGCCGCCGCATATTGATAAACTTGCGGTCCATGCGGCCCGTGGGTAAGTGAGCCATATTGGTTTTCATCGGGATTTTCCAAAAACTCGCGAATGGCCGCCAACGAAATGGCCCCGCCATGAACCGGCGGTACTCCGGGCTTGCGTAGCAGAATAATTCTGGGTGGCGGATAGCTAAGACCCGGTAAACCCGTTTGCAGCCAGCGCTGGTCGGCCGCAACCGCTGCCGACGTTTGCGCCGGTTGCGAGGCGGCTGCGCGGGTTGCGCTTGCCCCGGCGCGAGGCTGTGTCGCTGTGGCGAGCATTGCCTTGGCAGGCGACTTTGCCGCGTGTTTGGCGGCAGACGATGGTTGGCTTGCTGTCGCAATGGGCGCAGCCAACTGCTCGTGCAACTGCCGCAGCGCCATATCGGCAACAATGCGCGCCTGGTAAACGGTTTGGCGTCGGGTGAGCTGTTCCATGCGCTGCCACGGCACCGCCAGAGCGCCCGCAATAATCACCACCACAGCCAGGCCGAAAAGCATCTGGCATTTGGCCGCCAGCGAAATCGAAAGTTCGCGCTTTGCCATGCGTGTGGTCCATTTGCATTGTGCCGCCTTGTACATCACCGGCAACAGGCGGCATCGGTTGGAGACGGCAGCTCTTTATCCGGCGGTTGCGGATTGGCCAGCCGGCAATTCCACGGCCTCCGGCAGTTGGTTTGCAACATGGCGGCTGTGCAAGTTCATGCGCAATGCCGCGTAAAAACCAAAGATAGCGCCTGCCAGACCCGCGCTAATCTGGGCTACTGGCAGCAGGCCCGCCGGGGCAAATGCCGCCACCCCCGGATACGTCGGCGTTTTATGCAGCACAATCAGGTAGCTGGTCATTAAACCAATAGGCACCGCGCTAAACAAAGCCCAGGTGGTTACGGTTGAAAACACCAGCGCCGCAATAAAGGCCGCCAGCCCAAAACTCACAAATGCCGCGAATAATTCCTGATTCACCGCCTGCGACTGGGCCAGAAGCATCATGAGCGATTCGCCAATGGCCAGCGCCAGCGCAAAGCCTGCGGCGTTAACCGTCAACACCATGGCGGCCGATTGACGGTCGTCTCCGGCGACGACATTGCGCGCCGAGTATGGCATAAGCAGCCCGTCGGGTGCCGGCCCGGTTTGCCAGGGGCCATCCATGCCCAGCATATGCAGCCATATCTTATTGCCGCCCAGCACTCGAAATATCACCCGGCCGGCCAGCTCTCCAATCAGCACAAAAATAAACCAGTAAACGCTCTGCAGCGTGAGCAGTCGCCATGTTCGCGGCAGATCATGCGGGTGCGCCAGCAGCAGCGGCGTGATGGGTCCCCATTTAATCGCGATCCACATAAGCCCCAGCGAAGCGGTAAAAAAACCGGCGTGCGGGCCATCCGGCCAGGTGATGAGTGTGCCCACGAATATCGCCAGCAGCAGGGCTGCCAGCAGCAGAAGTTCTGAGCTTAAATTCACCGCCGGCCCCCAGGCCAAAAGCGATGGGCCAAAAAGCCAGGGCGAGGCCATCAGCTTGTCGGCGACGAAGCTGAAAATATACGCCGCCGCCGCAATGGCCGCCGCATAGCGCACCTGCCGCAGCATGTTAAACCAGAAAAGCGCCCGATGGTTGACATGTTCCGGCCGCCAGTGCCCCGGCGAACCGGCATGATGTTGTTCCTGCATATTGATGGGTCCTGTCACTTGGCGTCCTGCTGATGAAACACCAGCACGCTGGAGTCTACCTCAAACACCAGGCCATTGTTTACCACATCCCAGCGGGCGATATCAGGTCCATTGGGATCGCCGGCGGAGCGAACCAGCCGCTTGACCAGCACAAGCGACCCATTGTCGAGTCGGCCTGTGGAATCGGTCTGCTTCGCCAGAAAGAGTTTAACCGCACTTTGAGCCGTGCCAAGCGGGCCGCGGCCAAGAATCGCCAAATCGGGGTCGGCCAGCCTCATAGACTGCACCGGCGGCGTTTGACCGGCGAAGTTAACGCGCCAGCGCACATGGCCGCTGCCGGTGGCAAAGGCCATTACATTGTTGTTGTTTCGCACGATAATAGTGTCTTGGTTAAGCAGGGTGTAGCTGGGCACTGTTATGCCCGGTACGGTGCTTAAGCCCGCGACCGTCGTGCGCCAGCGCGTGCGGCCGTCCTGCCGATTAAGGCACTCAAGGCGACTGCCGTGCACAACAATAACGCCATCCTGCGTGAGTTGTGATGCACCCGGCAGCAGCGTGGTCATATGCCGCCGATACCACAGCGGAGCTTCCAAGCCGCCTTGCAGGTCATACGCCAAAACTCCATGCAGGCCCGCGGCGTATAGCGTGCCGCCGGTGCCAACCTTGGCCCAGTAGGCCGGGTCGCCCGAGGGCAGATGAATCACCCCGGCCAACTTGCCGTCCGAGGGTTTAAGTATAACCAGTGTGTCGGCCGGCAGGCCGATAAATACCACGATGCGGTTGGCCGCCGCCACCAGGTGTTGAGGTATGCCCCAGTGCGCCAGAGATAGCGGCTTGAGCCAAGCCGGTTGACCCGTGCTGATGCTGATGGCCGAAACCTGCTGCGGGCCAAGCACCAGCAGCCGCGAGCGGGTAAGCCGCACATCGGCAAAGGTCGCCGCTCCCAGGGCCTGCACCAGGCGCTGTTGCCGCCGCCGGGCCATCTGATTGGCCAGATAGGCGCCATTACCACTCATCTGTTGTTGAATGAATTGATTGTTAATAAAAATCGGGCCGCCGCCGATAAATACCTGCGGCGCCATGATCCGATTGGGCAAATGCAGGTTTTTAGCCTGCTGCACCAGGCTGTGCGACCAAAGCACTTTGCCGGTTGCGGCGTCGAGCGCAAAAGCCCGGCTTGATGTAATGAACACCGCGGTTTGTCCGACGTAACCCATCAGCGCCGCATGCACCATTTGCCGCAGGCGGTAGTGCCATAATTCTTCGCCGGTTTGGCTGTTCATGGCCAGTATGCTCGTGACCTGCCCTTGCACCTGCTGAACCATAAACATGTCGCCGCGCTGAAACCGCGGCGATGTCTCGATGGGCCGCATCAGACTACCGCTCACCGGCGTGAGTATGGTAAAGCCTGAATGGAGGGTCCAATTGAGTTGAGGCAAATGCACCAATGCCCCGGCCGGCGCCTGTGAAATAAGCGTTGAAACCAGCCCGGCAAAGTTGACGCTCCGGCCGGCAATCGCTGCGTCAAAGGTGGGGTATTCCCGTAAACCGCGCTGTGCCAACTGCAGTGCCAGGTTCCACCGCCCCAAGTGCCTGGCGCACCGGGCGAGCTGCGCCAAAACCCTGGCCTGCACCTGGCCGGCAGCCCGCCGCTGCAGCCAATACAAGGTGCGGCTTGCGGCACGCCAGTGTGCGGCCGCAGTTTGCATCGTCGCAAGGCGCCAGGCGGCGTTCATCGCAGCGTGGCTGTTGGGATAGCGCCGCATGATTGCCGCCAGAGGCTGCCCGTCGCCATTGCCCGCTGCAAGCAACTGCTGCTGGGCCTGATCTTCAAAAGTCTGGTAGGCCGTGCGGCCTGCCGGAGTCGCCAAGGCGTGTGCAATCGCGGCTTCCGCGGCGATGCCCGCCAGCATGGTGGCGTTGGCCAGACGCAGCGGCGCCTGACGGTAAGCATCGCTGGAGAGCATTTGCTGCAGCAGCAAAATAGCGCTGGCGACTTGCCCTGTGCGTAAATCCAGCGAGGCCGTTTCCATGCGCCACTGCACCTGCTGCTGCGGGGCACGGGCGGTTTGCTGTGCAATGGTTAAATAAAAGCGTGCCCGCGGTTGCGTCGCAGCGGCCTTGCCCAGCCGATGGCCGAAATCAAGGCTGATGCGGAATATGCGATAAAGCAACGTCTGCTGCCCCTGCGAAATCGCCAGATTTGCCGCTTGCTGCATCAGTTGCTGCGACATGTTGTAGTGCTGCGTTCGAAAGGCGATTTCGGCCAGGGTAAGCCGCGGCTCAACCGCATCAGGGTGTTTGTCTATCCGGGCCTGGTTGTACGCCAGCGCCGTTTGCCATCGAGCCAACCCGCTGGCAAAAGTGTCGCCGACCACCAGCACTTCCTGCCGCGTCACCAAAATGTTGCCGGGCTGACCGGGTTGATTGTGCAGGCCCGCCGGCCACGCAATGAGCTTGGGCGCAGCCGGCCCGCCAGTGGCGCTTACCAGCAGCAGGCCCGTCGTCAGCGGTACATACAAGGAGTTTTGGCTTAGCATGGGTCGCCCGGCCAATTTGCCAAACCGCGAAATCTCCGGCGAACGCCACGCGACTGTTCCGCTGTCAATATTTACGCCGACGGCGCGATGCCCCACCAAAATAAGTTGATGGTTCAGTACGCCGGCTGTGATCCGTGCGGCACTGAGCTTGCTGCAGAGCAGCGTTTGCAGAAGCTGGCCCGTCCAGCGGTTGTATATGCGGATGGTACCGTTGGTGGGCTGCCCGCTGTCGGCTGCAATGAGCCGCCCGTCGGCCACGATTGGCGCGTTAAGTTGCCAGGGCGGGGTGCGCTTCATTTGCCCCCAATACACGGCCTGCTGCGGCGTATGATCGCTTGGGGTCAGGTGCAACCATAGAATGCGTCCCAGCGTGGCGTCTACCGCCATATCTGCGCCCTTGCCGGTGGCAATGTATATTTCGCCGCCGGCCATGGCTGTGAGTACATCCAGCGTGCCTACGCTGTAGCCCGCATGGGCAATGGTGCACAAGTAGTGCCGCCATATCAGGCTGCCGTCTGAGAGTTTGAGTTTTATAAGGTAAAGCTGCATCGGTTGCGCTGCGCCGCCGCTGGCGCGAGCCAACAAATAAACGGCATGTGAGTCTGTCAGGGGCGAGGTAATAAAACTCAGCGAAACGCCGCGTGGCTGGCTGGGGGCTAAATCCCGGCTGTTGACTGTCCATTGCAAGTCGCCGTTGGTTGCGTCAAGGCAAACCAGCCGATTGGCCGGCGTCGCCATCATCCAATAATACTGTATGGGAGTGCCGCCCTGGGAGTGGGTCGGCAACACCGCCAAAACCCGATTGCCCTGCAGCGTGCAGGATAAATGATTCAGCCCGGCGGCAAGCAAATTAAGGTTCTGCGCCAACCGGTTGGCCTGGTCGGGGTTCGACGCCGGATACCGCCACTGCACGTACCCTGATGCGGCATTTACCGCCTCAATCTGGTCTATCATATGCAGGTATACCGTGCCATTTTGATAGGTCGGAAAATCATATAAAATTGTCGGCAACTTCAGTGTTTGCGTTTGATTAAACTGGTTGTACGCAACCACACCGCCTGAAAACGCCGTCACGGCCTGCTGCAGCGACTGCCGCTGAAACGGCGTGAGGTTGTTGCTCATCTGCTGCGGCATGGCCAATGAGTTAATAGGCTCGGTCCAGATGGTGGCACCCGGCAGCGAAGCAACTTTTAAAATGCGGTTGCGACGGTTATTGCCGCCAAACGTCCGCCAGCGGTCGCCCGTGGCAGCCGCCCGCGACCATCGTGGCTGGGCTAAAACCGCCGCCAGCGATGGCGCCAGAGCAACCATTTTGCCAAACAGCTTTCCTTGCGCAGCCGGGTACTGCTGCTGCAACTGCCGCTGCCAACTTGCGGCTGCCTGTTCGTCGCCGGCGAGATGCGCCGCCAGGGCCGCCTTATAAAGCAGCATCGGTCGAACGTTTGCGGCGGCCGGATGCGCCAAAAGCGATGCCCACAGCCGTGAAGCCTGCGAGAAATAACCGCGTTCAAAGCTTTGCTGCGCCGCAGCGCTTATGCCGGCCGCCGCAGCCTCGGACGGAAAATAGCGCGCATCAGCCTGCAGCAGCGCATCAAGATCACCAGCGGCCTCGGCGGCGGCGATCGCCTTGCCGGCCTGCGGGCCAAACAACTGGTTATAAACAGCGAGTTGCGACTCGGGCAGGCTCAAAATAAGCCGGCTTACCTCGTCGCTGACAGTTACATATTGGCCATGCTGAACGCGCACCACTTTGTTGCCATAGCGGTCTATCGCCTTTTGATAAGCGTTTAACGCATGGGCGATGTGTCCGCTGCGCAGCAGGCGCCGGGCCTGCCGCAGAAGGTCCATCGCTCCAAACGAATCGTTAACCTGTACCCGGCTATAGGCTTCATTTTCGGCGCCGGCGATGGCTCCGGAGCCCTTTGCCGGCGCAGCAGTCATCGGTTTGGCCGGAGCCTGTACCGCGATGCGCGGTTCGCCCATAGGAATCGGCGTAAGAACACCAATGGCCGATGGAACGCCCGTGAAGGCTGCAACCAGGCAGCAAAGTGCGGCAAGCTGCGGCAGGCTCGGCGGCACTCCGCGCAAGGCTCCGGCAGCACAAGCCCGCCAACGCACATTCTCTCCAGCGCAGCGCATCAGCAGCCTCAACAAGTCAACAAAACCTCTTATAAGCGTATCGAGGTAGCAGCCTCGTTACAATGCTGCCGCCCGCGCCGCATGGGCCTTACGCGCTTACAACCCGGGCCTTCACGCCGGCCGCTTTTCGCATCACGCCGCGCGTATCTACAATAAGTCGGGCGTGCTGGCCTATAAAGTGCCAGTCATACGCCGAGTGATGTGTCGCGATGAGCACGCAGTCGTAGCCATGAAGCATTTTGGCGCTCAG
>JAJXZA010000176.1 GCA_021780285.1 Planctomycetota bacterium | reverse complement strand
GGCAGCCCGCCCTTATTTAAACGTAATAAAACGACCTGATGCCTCACATCTGCGGGTAACGCCTTTCACCGCCTCTGCACAAATCAGCTTCAGTCAAGCGGTTTAAGACAACGCAACCGGCTCGTACATTTCCGCAGGCATTTGACATTTACCCTGTAACCATCATAATGTTCCACGTAGAACACCGCGACGTTCATGAATATATTATCGGACGTTGAGGCGGTGGCGGGGCTGCTGGTATAAATCCACGTACCGGCGGCATCCTTTTAAGGAGAACTCTTCATGGCCGGTAACCCCAAGCCACGCCTGGGACGCGGACTAAGCTCGCTCATCAGCTCGCAGCCGGCGCCCGCATCACAACCCGCCGCGCCTCACGCGGCCGCAGCCGGCAATGGCACAGCGATTATCAACTCTACACATCTAGATACGTCTAATACACAATCGCCTGCCGGCCAGGCTCTTGTGCCCCTCGACGCTATAGACCCCAATCCGCATCAACCGCGGCAATCCATTGAACCTGCCGCCCTGGCGGACCTTGTAAACTCCATCCGTGTCAGCGGCGTCCTGCAACCGGTTATTCTCCGCCCGGTCGGGCAGCGCTATCAGCTCGTCGCAGGCCACCGCCGCACCGAAGCCGCCCGCCAGGCCGGCCTGACGAGCATACCCGCGGTCATTCGTACCGATGCCACCGACGAGAACCAGTCTGAATGGGCTTTGGTTGAAAACATCCAGCGTGAAAATCTCAACCCCATCGAACGCGCCCGCGCCTACCGCGCCTATATTGAACGATTTCATCTCACGCACCAGCAGGCCGCCAGCCACCTTGGCGAAGAGCGCGTCACCATCAGCAATTTTCTGCGTTTGCTGGAACTGAATACCGCCGTTCAAGACATGATCGCCGCCGGCGCCGTTACCTTCGGCCACGCCAAAATACTCGCCGGCATTGACGACCACACCCGCCAGGAGATTCTCGCTCGCCGCGTCGCCGACGAAGGCCTGAGTGTACGCGAGCTTGAAACTCTGGCATCCGCCATAGCTCAGGACCCGTCGGGCGAAACAACCACGGTAGCCCAGCATCAGCGTACCGTTAAAAGCGCCCATATTATTGAGCTGGAACAGGAGCTTTCGCGCAAACTGGGCACCAAGCTTCGCATCTTTCCGGGGCGGCGCAAGGGCACAGGTAAAATCGTCATTCAATATTTTACATTCGACGAGTTTGACCGCATCACAGGCGCCATCCAATGACCGACAGCCCGCCCGAACACTTACAACCCTCCAGCGGCGGCGTGATGCCGCACCTGCAGCGCCTGCTGCCGCAGGCGTCAAGAAGCACGCTCCGCCGACTGTTGGCCGATGGTCGCGTGCTGGCCGATGGCAAGATCGTGCGCTCGCTCAAAGAGCCATTGGCAGATCATGCGGTTGTCAGTATAGCGCCGGCACACTCATCGCCGCGGCAGGAAAACATACCCGAAGGCCTTGAGATCGCATATTCCGACGCTCAGGTAATCGTGATTGTTAAGCCCGCCGGCCTTCTTACCGCCACCGATGAAAAGGAAAAGCGGCCCACCGCGCTGGCGATTCTGCAGCGTCATGCGGCTCAGCACAACAGCAAGGCCGCGGTGTACCTGGTACACCGGCTGGATCGCGCCGCCTCGGGCCTTCTGGTTTTCGCCCGCGATGTGCGGTCGCTGGCAAACCTCAAGATGCAGTTTCGACGGCATACCATTACACGCGAGTACGATCTGCTGGTGCATGGAGCCGTTGCGCCTGCAGCCGGTAAATTGACTCATTCACTTGTAGAGCGCGGCGACGGGCGCGTGGTCATTGCCCGAAGCGCTGCCGATGGCCGCAAGGCCGTGCTGGACTATCAGTTGCTGGCGAAGCGGGGCGGTGACAGGAGCGTTGTGTCTCACGTGCGCTGCCGGCTATACACCGGCCGCAAGCATCAAATTCGCGTGCAGATGCTGGCCATCGGCCATCCGGTGGTAGGCGATGATGTATACGGCCAAAGCGGCGGCAAAGGCCATCAGCAGGAACGCCCAGGCGGTACGCCCGCCGGGCGGCGCGGGCAATCGGCGCCGCGACAACCTGGCGCAAAAGCTTCCTTAGGCCAAAGATTGGCGCTGCATGCCTCGCGGCTGGTATTTAAGCATCCGCATACCGGCCGCGAAATGACCTTCACCAGCGAGCCGCCATTTTTGCCCAAAGCACCCGCCGAGCGCCGCTTGGGTCAAAAGAAAAAGCCAAGATAAAGAGCAACCTCCGGCAGCCTACGTCACGTCGTCCATCTTCTGATATGGCGGCCCAAGGCATCGTTGCTCGGCGTTGGGTGTTATTGCTCGGCCATCGAGAGCCACAAGGCAGTGGCCACGCCCCAAATCAGGTTGAATACCAGCACAAACAATGGTGTGGTGTAGCCCAGGGCCAGGCCCAGCATGTGTTTGTGAACAAAAAATGGCAGCACTACAAACAAGGCGAACGCGGTTGGGGCCAGGCCTAAGAGCAGTCCGCGCTTAAAAGGCGACTGCCGCAGCAGCGGCAGGGCAAACAGCAAGCCGAACAATCCACCCCAGGTAACATGCTGATAAAACCAGGGCGGACCAAACGGCGCCGACAGCTTGCAATGCAGCAACGCAAGAATATTCGTCCTTTGGCAAAGCCAAAATGCGCCGGCATTGACCATGGCTCCCACCACGCCGGCGGCAAACGCCAGCGACAATTCCCGTGGCACATTTCCTGAACCAGCCATCCGGTATACTCCTGCACAGGGCCGTTACAATCTCGGCTACTTCAGATTACCCGGCCCAATGCCCAGTGCAAGCATCAGTTATCGGCTGAAATCTTCGACGCGTCTATCAATAAATCGGGCTTCAGGCCACACCGGGCCGCCGCGGAATGGCTCGCCACGGGCTGCAAACTGGTTACCACCGGCAAGCCGGCGGCTCAATAGGAGCGTCCGTCACACGCCCGGGCCGCAACAACTGCAATCCCAGTGCCGCCCGGAAAATTAGCAGGCCCACGCCATAATTCCGACCATTTTGACTCGCACGCAGCATTAAGCTATCATAGTTGCGGTATTCCGGCGGTTGCTTGCGACTGCTCCGGGATGGATATTCGTGGTTTGACAGGAGCTTTTGCCATTAGCCAACACGGTTTACGTTGCAACGAGCAGATTCGCATTTCGCCGGTTCGTCTTATTAATGAACGGAATGAACAAATCGGCGTGGTGCCCATTATGGAGGCAATGCGCCTGAGTCGCGAAGCGGGCTTGGACCTCGTAGAGGTTTCGCCTATGGAACGCCCGCCCGTCTGCCGCGTGATGGACTACGGCAAATGGAAGTACAAACAGCGGAAGAAAGAGCAGAAATCACATGCCGGCTCGCACGTAACACAGCTTAAAGAGCTTCGCATCAAGAGCGTTAAAATAGACGTTCACGATCAAAACACCACGGTCAACAAAGCGAAAAAGTTTCTGCACGACGGCCACAAAGTGCAATTTAACCTCATGTTCCGCGGGCGCGAGATGGCGCACGTAGACTTGGGCCGCGACATCCTGGAGCGGTTCAAAGCCGAGCTTGAGCCTCTCGCCAAACCGGAGCGCGAGCCAAAACTTGAAGGCAAGCGCATGATCATGATATTAGCGCCCAAGGCCCACTCGGCGACCCACGGTGCCGCACATGGCGGCGCGGCACAGCAGGCCCATCCCAAACCACCACGGCCCACAGCGACGGCGGTCGAGCAACCCGCAGCGGCAGCGGCTTCCTGATAAGCCAAGCTACATCACCAGTACCAATTGCCCGGGCGAAAACATAAGGTATGGCGCACGGGCCGAATCATGTTTGTCGGCTGGCCAAATCGGGATGCCGGGGTTGGGCGGCAAACGCCGCGTATCACCGGGCCTGATTTCCGTTACGCCGCGGCCAGTGTGCGTTGCCTGCAGCACCTGGCCATCGGCGCCACACCAGGCAATTTTCTCACCATCAGCCCAAAAGCCACGCGGGGTCAATCGGCCGGCCAGCGGCATTTGCAGTTCCAGATCGCCAACATGGCGGCCATCGTAATGGCAAATGTAAATGCGGCCGGGCCGGTGGATGTCAAAGCCAAAGATTCTGCCTGCGGCGTCGGCATACCACAGTGAGCCACATTGATAGCTTACGCCCGGCAGCCACAGGCGGGATGGTTCCCCGGCGGTTATGTGAAAGATAAGGCTGCGGTCAACCGGCGACGCCCACAACACGGTCAGTAAATGCGCGAGGCTCCCGCTGCGCGCAAGTGAAATAAGGCACGCCTCACACGGAACTGCATCAGCAATCTCCGGCGGCAGCGGTAACATGATGCGGTTTGTGCTTTGCGCCCGGGTCATCATGCACCAGTATATTGTTTGCACAGCATTTATGCCGCTGTAAAACACAGCGAGGCTCTGCATTCATGCGCCATAACGCGGCCCGGCATTAAAAAAATAAAAGAGGCCGCAGGGCACATTGCCCGGCAGCCTCTGCGATAAGAAAGTCCCGTTAACAACCGGCAGCGGGTAGCCAATCAATCAGATGGGCAACACAACAACCAGTATTGCGAGCCTTAAGCCTGTGCGGCCTTGCGGCGACGCACCAGAAGAAGGCCCGCGCCGCCCAAGCCAAGCATGGCAAGGCTTGCCGGCTCTGGAACAGCGGTTTGCGTGGTATCGCTGATGTTAGCCGAGGCGCCGCTCGCCAGGGTGATGGTGAGCACATCGGTCAGCGAGTAGGGGGCGCCATCTGCACCCGTTGCGAAAACGGCTGTGTTTGTAGGTTGGGCAAACGATTGCAGCGGACTTGTCGGCAAGCTGGCGGAGGCAACATAACTTGCCGGGCCGCTTTGAGTTACATTCGGTTGTGTGGTGTCGGTGTTGCCCCAACCGTTCTTACTATCAGCATAGCTGCTGAAGGTAATGGTATTGCCGGCGGCGGCGTTGGTAAGCGTGCCGCTGAGCTCATTGAGCAGGCTTACGTGAAGGCCTTGCGGAACGGTAAAGCCAACCTCAGTCACCTCGATGGTAATGGTTTGAGTGGAAGTGGCGTTGTTGCGGAACGCCAACTGCAAACCCTGCAGGATAGAACTGCTGCTGGTGGAAGTTGTGTAAGCACTGAAGGTGCCGTTCCAATCAGGCGCGGACGACGTGTTGGAGGCCTGCACCGTGATGTTGCCGGTTGAGCCGTCCAAGTCACCGGTCTGGTTGTCGTAAACAACATCCGGCGTATAGTCGCCCGTCTCGACATAAGCCAAGGCCATGCTGGAACTGTTGTTCAGTGCGATACTGATGCTGGCGTTCGCCACTGCGGGCACGATAGCTGCGGCAACTGTCGCCAAAATGGAGAGTTTGATTTGTGTGGTCTTCATAAAGAAAGACTCCCTCTAAAAAAGAGTGTCGGATTCATCCGCCCCCTTCAAGGCGGCGAAAAAACAATCTTCGCCGCCAAGGGCAGATATTCAGAAGCCTGACATTCAGGCAGAAATTCCCTTGCGTTTACGGCTGATGAGCAGCGGCAAGCCTGCAGCGCCCAGCAGAGCGATGGAAGCCGGTTCCGGGGTGGTGTTTTGAACATTAGCGAATGTGGTGCCATCAAAAGTCAACTGACCACCAGACGGGAGAACAATCGTGGCAACATCATTCATGGCAAATGGGCCACTGAGACCAAATCGCACTGACACCAGCGATTGGCCGCCATTGGTAAGCTGCACAGTCCCCGAAGACAGCGATCCAGAAAGCGTGCTTGTGAGGACAGGGGGGGTATCTCCCCACAAAATCTGAGCGTCATTTGGATTAACACCGCTGTAGAAGCTTACAGTTGCCGACGCCGTGTTGCCTTCGGTATTGGTGTAAGTCGCCGACGCGGTACTGTACAAGATGGGGGACCCCTGAATGCCGGTAAAGCCGAAGTCACTGACCAGAATATCAAGCGTTTCGGTGGCGGAAGTGGTATTGCGTATCGAAACGGTATTGTCGTTGATCATGGCATCGCTGCCGATTTGCCCTTTGGACGATGTGGCTGAACCGCTGATAGAGTAATCGCCGACGACCTGTCCATTAACAGTGATAACGCCGGGGGCGGCGTTAGAGTCGCCCGTTCCGCCATCAACGATGCTGACCAGCGGAGTAGCACTGCCGTCCAGCCCGATTTGGAGTTCCAGCGTGCCGGCAACCGGAGTTGCCTGCGCCGCCATACCCGCCAGCACCACCGGAGCGGCTGCGGCTGCAATCATAGAAAGTTTGAGACGTGTAGACTTCATAATAAAACTCCCTCAAAGGAGGTACAACAATATGCGCCGCGATGAGAACATCTCATCAATAACAGCGCGTTAAAACGCACAATAAAAGCATGACCCGGTTAATCCCTCACGCACGGCGGTAAAGCCTTGCAGGGGTGGTTGTTCCACAACCTGACATCTTTGTAAAACTGCCGCCGGCTTTAGAATCCCGCACTCAGCCAGGCGTCATGGACTTTTTTAAAGTCCGCATGTTGATGTGTCTTTCATCAACGCCTAACAATAGGCACCCTGTCCCGGAAGTCAACGGGCAATTTCAAACTTTCTTGGCTGGCACCCCTGCAGGCACTCAAAATAGCCCTGTTTTCGCGTAATCATGCAAACCAAGTAATATAGGCCCCTCGGCAATCACGTTACGTTATCAGACGTTTTAAATGCTAGGCTGCGAGGGCTTTTGACTTTAGAATGCCATTTTGTCCCATGGGCCGTAAGTAAGCGGCAGGGGACCGCAGCAACCTGGAGTAACAACTTATGACGGACACCCTGGCCGCCTACCGCGGCATGAGCGCATTGGTGACCGGCGGCGCCGGTTTTATTGGTTCGCACCTGGTGCGCGGTCTGCTGGCCCATGGAGCCGACGTTCGCGTGCTCGACAATTTTTGTAATGGCTCGCGAGCCAATCTTGCCGAGGTAGCATCGCAGATCGAAATTGTAGAAGGCGACATCACACACATGAACGATTGCCGCCGCGCTGCGGCCGGCCGCACTATCATATTTCACCTGGCGGCCCTGGGCAGCGTGCCTGGGTCGGTGGACGACCCGGTGCGCTACAACACGGTCAACATCGGTGGAACCCTGCAGGTGCTTGAAGCCGCCCGCCAGGCCGGTGCGAAGCGCGTGGTTTATTCGGCAAGTTCGGCGGCCTATGGTGATAGCCCCTCGCTGCCCAAGCTTGAGAGCATGCCCGCAGCGCCTAAAAGTCCTTATGCGGTGGGCAAGTTTACCGGCGAGCTTTACGCCCGCGTGTATGCCGGCGTGTATGGCCTTTCCACCGTCAGCCTGCGCTACTTTAATGTTTTCGGCCCGCGGCAAAACCCCAGGAGCCAGTATGCTGCGGTAATTCCCGCATTTATTTCGGCCCTGCTGAGCGGCAAGCCGGTCAGCATTTATGGCGATGGCGGGCAAACCCGCGACTTCTGCCATGTAGACAATGTGGTTCGGGCCAACTTGCTCGCGGGCAGTTGCCAAACGCCATTGGCCGGCGAAACAGCCAACGTCGCCTGCGGCCAAAACATAAGCCTCAACGCCATGCTCGCACGTATGGAGCAGCAGCTTGGCCGGCAGGCCCAAAAACAGCACCTGCCGCCGCGCGCCGGCGATGTGCGCGATTCGCTGGCCGATATAGCCGCGGCCAAGCAGTTATTTGGCTATGAACCGGTGAAATATTTTGACCAAGGGCTTAAAGAAACTATTCAGTGGTATGCGCAGCAGCCTGCGGCATAACAAACGTGACGGCGCTCACCAGCGCCGCCAGCGGCAACCGCCACGGCTTTTTTGCAGGGTGGGTGTGCATTTACCCGGGTTGCCCCTGTTCTGCAGGTTCATCAACCGTGCCGAACCAGTATGGGCAAACCGATGGCCATCAGGTCGTAGGCGGCGTGGGTGGCGACATCAATTCCAAAGCCGCGGAAAATAAAGATGGCGGCAAGGTACACGCCGGCGGCGGTTCGGAAAAAGAAAGTCTGCATCGTAAAGTGTTCCGGCCCGAGGTAATGGTAAAGCGAAAACAAAACAGCCGAGGCCACAATAATAATGGGAATGGCCTTGCCGAGCGAAAGGCCTAAAATATCCACCAGCAACATGTTCAGCAGCGTAATGAGCACCAACCGAAAGAGAAGTTCTTCATACACGCCGGCGCCCACGGCTATAACGCATTTTTCCTGCCAGGCCATTGCCGG
>JAJXZA010000168.1 GCA_021780285.1 Planctomycetota bacterium | reverse complement strand
TCGGATGCTCGTCGGTGCGATATACGCGGCCCGAATGTACGCCAAGCACCCAATCGCGGACCTCCGCAAAGAGCAAGGCAATCGGCGCCAGCACGCTTGGCGGGGCGCAGGCTTCATTTTCGCCGTCGTCAGACTCTACGGCTGGTTTGGGGGCGTGGCGATGGGCGTACCAGTCAACCAAGTAGTCGCCGCCGGGGCCTAGCGTGCAGAGCGGCACGTCCCGCAGCCGGCCAAAGACTGCATCGGCATCGGCCGCGGTAAGTAGAGAAGGCTTGACGGCCGACTTTACTGCGGGCTTTGAGGATGTTGGTGGCACGGTGCGCTGTGGCCGCGGCATCGCCGTGGCAATGCGCACTTCCTGCGAAGGGTTACCGCAATGTCCCAAGCGACGATTAAAGAGCGATATATTTGTCGGAGAGATAATCATGGCGAAGGACTCCTTTCCTTTCCAAGATCCAAGGCTGCCCGAAATAACCGGCGACAACTGCTTTGGTGATAGTCGCTGCCGGGCTGGGTGCATCAATTCTGTGGAGTGATGCCTCATGGCTGCTCGTCCGGGAACCTTACCGAGCCGCACGCTACTAATATTCGGACAACAAGGCCGAATATCTGTAAGGATTCTGTTCGGTTACTATACAAAACATTTACCTAACAGGCAAGCATAATTTCTGAATTCATCAGGCGTATATTATCGGGCGTTTGTAGCGATTTGGCATGCCAATTGCCTATTTGCGAAAAATAGGGGCGGGTTCACGCATGTGCTTGCACACTTGGCCCGTGAACGGAGTATACTATAGGGATTAACGCATGGAGGTGTACTATGTGTATGGCTAAACAACGGATGCATCAATCAAGTGGCCCAAGGGCATGGCAACGCCTGCGCGGGGTGTCGTCTCGCGCAACGTTTGTCGCCATGATGCTGGCCGCCGGCGCGGCCGTGGCGACCATGAACGCTTCGGTCAAGGCGCAGGTGCTGGCGCAAAATGGCCAGGTGCTCGATGCCAATAATCAGGTAGGCTCCGGCGGGAGTAATGCCCCCGTACCGGGGTATGTCCCGTTCAATCAGAATGTGTCGCAGTCGCAGTCCACCGGGTCGCTGCCGGCAAACAGCCAGCAATATCAGGTGGTGCCGGTGACGGTTCCGGGGGGCGGCGTTTCTTACGTCCGCATTCCGGCGGTGCCCACGCCGCTTCAGGTGCAGGCGCAAAACGCTCTGCCTTCGCTGGCGGGGCTGGGTGCCTATCAACCCGTATCGGGCGGGCCTGATATGCGCATCAATGGGGCTATCAATCCAAATAATTATACGTCAACACAGCTTTATAATATCAACACAGGCGGCTCCAATGGGTACAACGCCGCGCCGCTGACGCAGTATGCGGCGGCGGCCGCCCAGTCCGGCGTCGCCAATCCTTTTATCAACATCAACAGTTCCATCGGCGCCCCGAACGCCGCCGTCAATTACTCCGGAACGCAAACCTACGGCCAAACCACAGCCGGATCGCGCAATCAGGTTACGGTGACCGGGCAGGTCAGTCCGCTGTTTGGTTTGCGCACGATCAACGGCTCCAGCGCCGGAGCGACTCCTGGATCGCGTAATAAACCGTTGCATGCTTCCGGAGCAGCTTCCGGGTCATTGGAGCCGGCGCAGCCGACAACATCCGGTGCACCAGGCCAGACGGGCAACGGCGCCGCCGCGATTTCGGCCGTGGTAAAGCCGGGCGGGCGGGATGCCGGCAAACCGGTGCAGGGGCAGGTAAAGCCCCAGAATCAGGTGCAGTTCGCAACAGCCGGCGACGTGTACGCAACTCTGCTTAATGAACTCCGCACCGGCAAGAAAATACATATAGTCGCCCCGGGCCTCGGCGGACAGCCGGCTATGGTGCTCACAAACCTTACGCCGCAGTCGCCGGCGCAGGCCAATAAATTGCTCATAGACCCCATTACCGGCCTGCCGATTGCAGGCTCACAAAACCCGACGTTTGAACAAATTCCGATTACTAAAGCGCCTGCAAAGGCGACCTCGCCAACCGCCCCCAATTCAGCCGGTGGCGCTGCCGGCCAGTCATCTGGCGCCATAAGTGTGCCAGCGCTGCATTTGCCGGGGCAGAAGGCGCGGCAGCAGGCCCAACTGAACAAGGTGCTGCAGGCTGGACGGGCATTGGCTGCCCTCGACTCGCTTGCCGGGCCGGGGCGTGATCAGTTCAACCATTTTATGCGGCAAGGACAGCAATTGACCCAGCAAGGCAAGTTCATGGAGGCCCTTAGCGCCTACCAGCAGGCGATGATAACCCGATCCACCAACCCGTTGGCCATGGTTGGCCTGGCACATGCTGAGCTTGGAGCTGGGTTATATGACAGCGCTGCATTTAATTTGCAGCAGGTTATAGCCCATCATCCCGAGCTGGCCTCGGTGCACTACAACCTGGCGCGTTTGCTGCCGGTGTCTACCCTTCGCGAAGATCGCAAAGACCTCATTAGAATGTTTAACCAGAACAGTAATACCGGGGCATTTTTGCTGGCATATCTCGATTATCAACTTGGGCATGCCAAGAGTTTGAAGGCCACCCTACAGGGCTGGAAGGATTTTGCGCCGCACAACCGCTGGCCCAACATACTGCTCAAGGCCTGGGTGGATCATCCCGTCGGCGGAGGCAAATAATGGTGCCTGGAGATGTGCTTGCGCCAAGCTTGCCACCTGCCATAGAAACGCCAGTCGCTGCCGCCATGCCGCCGCCCGATCATTTCATCGGCAACGAGCCTGGTGTAATCTCGGCCCCCATCGCAGACAGCGCGCTGGTCGCGCCCGGCGCCAAACTTACCGATTTTATTGATGCCGCCACCCTCCAGGACATTCAAGATTCGCTCGCGGCCGTAGCGCAGGTGAAAGCCAGCATCCTCGACCCGGCAGGAACTCCGCTGACCAGTAAAACCGCAAGCAAGCGATTTTTGTCGCGGTCGGCAGCTATTGCCGATGCCCGCCGCCAAAAGGGCGACAGCTCGCTTGATGAACCGTTTTCCGCTCCGATTGTGGTTGAAAATATCCAACTCGGTTCAATCGTTATTGAGCCGGCCAAACCCGCGCCGGTTCGCGCTGCAATGGTGAATGATCTGGCGGGCAAACTCAACATACCGGCCGCGCAAGTGCGCTCTGTGGTTGAGGCGTTTGCCGCGGAAGGTCTTGCCCAGCGTACGGCCAGCGTTCAGTTTCTGTACCTGTTGGCCAATGCGCTGGCGCGAATGTGCCAGCAGGAAGTGAACCTGCGGCGGCGCATCACCGAACTTTCAACGCTTTTTAAGATTTCACAAATGCTCACCGATGCGCGCGGCCTGCAGCAGACGCTCGACCGCGTAACCTCCAGCGTGACCCAGGCGCTGGGCGTAAAGGCCGCCTCATTGCGGTTGCTCGACGGCGCCCGAGACGAACTCGTCATCAAAAGCGTGTTCAACCTTTCCGAAGCATACCTGCGCAAAGGCCCTATTCTGGTAAATCACAGCGCCATTGATCGCCAGGCCCTTGCCGGCGATGTTGTGTACATCGCCGACATGGCCACCGATTCACGTGTGGCCTATCCCGAAGACGCACGCCGCGAAGGCATTGCCTCGGTGCTAAGCGCCGGCATGTTGTACAAGGGCCGGCCCATCGGCGTTCTTCGCGTCTACACCGCGCAAACCAAAGAGTTTTCCGATTTTCAGGTGCAGCTCCTCCGCTCCATCGCCAGCCAGGCCGCCGTTGCCATTGAAAACGCCCGTCTGCAGCAGGAGTCAATCGAGCGCGAGCGCTTGGCCCGGCAGGTTCAAATTGCCGCCGAAGTGCAGCGCCGCATGATTCCAGAGAAGGCTCCCATCATACCTGGCTTTGACATTGCAGCACTCTATGTGCCGTGCTTTGAACTCGGCGGCGACTTTTATGACTTTATTCCATTCGAGCAGAACTCCCTCGGCATTGCCATTGGCGATGTTGTGGGCAAGGGGTTGCCGGCTTCTCTATTGATGGCTTCGGTTCGCGCGGCGATTCGCGCCTATGCCCACGACATTTACGATCTCGATGAAATCATGGCCCGCGTCAATCGTTCCATGGCACTGGATTCCCGCAACAACGAGTTTGTAACCGTATGGTACGGCACGCTGAATTTCAGCCGTCGGCAACTTACCTATTGCAGCGCCGGCCACGATGCGCCTCTGCTTGTTCGCAATGGACAACTTAAGGAACTTTCGGTCGGCGGCATGGTGCTGGGTGTAGACGCAAACGAACGCTACGAAAAGGACGTTGTACAGTTGGAAAAAGGCGACCTGCTCTTTGCTTATACCGATGGAGTCACCGATGCAATGAGCTTTTCGGGCGAAAAGTTTGGTCGCCCCCGCATGCGTGAAGCTCTGTTGCGCCACGCGGCTTTACCCGCCGACCAGATATGCCGCCAGATACTTTGGGAAACCCGCCGCTTTGTCGGCCTCAATCGCCGCTCCGATGATACCACCATGGTCGCCCTTAAGGTCACATAGGAGCCTGTCCGAGTAATGGCCGGGCATAGCAATTTTTCCGGGCGGTCAGCCAGCTGCGCCGGTAACGCAGACATCTTGTCTGCCTCGGCCCAAGTGTGGGATTCTGCGTTCCGCTTCAGATCCAAGGTAATCAGCCAGCGCTTTGTACCCGGCAAAAGCGCCTGGGGACGCCAATAAAATAGGCATGATACCGGGGCCGCCCGGAAAAATTGCTGCGCCTGGCGATTACTTGGACAGGCTCCTGGCCTCTTCAATAAGCCTGGATTTCGCCCGCAAAGAATGCCTCCCGATGACTATGCGGCGCCCTGGCCGCACAAAATCGCCCTGTTTACGATTATTGCCGCCTGCAGTGCCGGCGGTCGCGGCCGCATCTCAGGATCGCATTTCGTGCGCGAAAAGTGTTGCGGCCGTTTGATTCTATATACCCCTATGGGGTATAATGCCTTCTGTTCTAATGCCCCCTGTGCTTGGCGCGAGGAATGAGCTTATGACCGATCATAAAAAACATATATTATCGCCGTCTCATCGCCGTGCACATGGCGTAACGCCCGGCATTAAGCGGGCCAATCTGCATCGGCTTAAACGCATCGAGGGCCAGGTACGCGGACTTCAGCAGATGGTGCAGGATGATCGCTATTGTCCCGACATCCTTATTCAGGTGGCCGCTGTGCGAGAGGCACTTGCGGCGGTGCGGACGTCGCTTCTGCAGAATCATCTTGAGCACTGCCTGACCCATGCTCTGCGCAGCGGCGGCAAGCAGGCCGTTGCCATGCAGGCCGAGTTTATGAAGCTCATTCGCCAACCATGACAACGCCGCGCCCCATACGCCAAAAATAGGAGTCGAGCCATGACTGATCACAGTTCTGAATCAGACCAAAATGTAAGTGCAAAAAAATCGGGGCCGCCCATGGCACCCACAACCGCAACCGATCCGGTCTGCGGCATGACCGTGCGACTCGACGCGGGTAAGCCATCATTTGAATACAAGGGGAGCCGCTATCATTTTTGCTGCCCAAAGTGCCGCGAGTCCTTCGCCTCCGATCCCGAAAAATATCTCTTAAGTCCTGGCTCCGCGATGCCGCAGCACCCTGCGGCCGCCGGTGCCGCTGCGCCCATATCCTTGGGTATTTCCATTAAGCGAGCCGTCGCTCATGCACCGACACCATCCACAGCCGCGACGCGATACACCTGCCCCATGCATCCTGAAGTAGAGCAGCCTATGCCCGGCGACTGTCCGATATGCGGCATGGCACTGGAGAACCTCACGCCAGCAACCATGCCCGGCGCTGTTGCCAGTAAATACACATGCCCGATGCACCCCGAGGTTGTGCGCGATGCGCCGGGCGATTGCCCCATTTGCGGCATGGCGTTAGAAGCCATGGCTGCTCCGGCTTCAGCGGAATCATCACATGCTGCAGCCGACCCCGAGTTGGCGGCAATGTCGCGGCGATTCTGGTGGTGTTTGACGCCCACAATATTTCTGGTCGTCTTTGCCATGGTGCCCATGCACCTGACTCTGGCGCAATTGGCCAAAGGAGCCGTCAATGCACCGCGCCTCAAGCAGCTCGCCGAACTGGTGTTTGCCACGCCCGTGGTGCTATGGGGCGCTGCCCCATTTTTCATACGGGCATGGCGATCGCTTGTTTTCCGGCGCTTCAACATGTTTACGCTCATTGGGTTGGGCGTGGCGGTAGCGTACGGCTACAGCTTGGCCGCTGTCGCCCTGCCGGGGATATTTCCGCAGCGCATGCACACCGCCGCCGGAACGGTGGGTGTTTATTTTGAAGCGGCCGCGGTCATTGTAGAACTCGTCCTCTTGGGGCAGATGTTGGAACTGCGCGCCCGCCATCGCACAGGCGCGGCCATTACGGCTCTTTTAGAACTCGGCGCAAAGACAGCCCGATTGGTCTTGGCCGACGGCACAGAACGTGATGTGCCCACGGGTGACATCAAACCCGGCGATCGCCTGCGCGTGCGCCCCGGCGAAAAGATTCCAGTGGACGGAACCTTACTTGAAGGCCACAGCGCCGTGGATGAAGCCATGATTACCGGCGAACCTGTGCCGGTCGAAAAGCAGGTCGGCGATGCAGTAATCGGAGCGACCATCAACACCACCGGCAGCCTGCTTATGGAAGCCAAAAAAACCGGCAGCGACACCGTGCTGGCCCACATCATTGCCATGGTGGCCAAAGCGCAGCGGAGCAAAGCGCCCATTCAAAAATTGGCCGATGCCGTCAGCGGCTGGTTTGTGCCGATTGTGCTGCTCGCGGCGGCTATTACCTTTGTGGTGTGGTTGGCGGTTGGCCCTGCCCCCGCGTTGGGTTACGCGGTCGTCAATGCTGTGGCGGTGCTGCTGATTGCCTGCCCCTGTGCGCTGGGGCTGGCGACACCCATGTCTATTATGGTGGGGGTGGGCCGAGGTGCGGCCGCGGGCGTGCTGATTCGCAATGCACAATCGCTGGAATCGCTCGAAAAAATAGACACCCTCGTGGTGGATAAAACCGGCACCCTTACCGAAGGCAGGCCCAGTGTGACCGGCATTGTACCTGCCAGCGGCGTCAGCGAACAAAATGTGCTCGCTGCAGCGGCCGCCGTGGAAACATTAAGCGAGCACCCTGTAGCGCAGGCTATTGTCCGTGAAGCGGCAAAAAGGCATGTGACGATTCCGTTAGTTCAAAACTTTCAGGCGCAGGCCGGACGCGGGGCGGCTGCGATGATGCCGCAAGATGGCCACAGCGTACGGGTGTTGGTTGGCAGTGGTGCGTTTATGACCGATGCGGGCATAGCATTGGGCGACTACGCCGCCCGCGCCGAAACGCTCCGCCAGCAGGGCCAAACCGTGGTGTTTGCGGCTGCCGGCGGCACCCTGCTGGGCATGTTGGCAATCAGTGACGCCATCAGGCCCAATTCAGCCGAGGCGGTGGCGCGGCTCAGACGCTACGGCATTGAGCTTGTCATGCTTACCGGCGACAACCGCACCACCGCGCAGGCCGTGGCCGCCAAACTGGGCATCCAACAGGTTGAGGCTCAGGTTATGCCTGAACAAAAGGCCCAGGTGGTGGAACGCTTGCAATCGCAGGGGCGGCATGTCGCAATGGCCGGCGACGGCATAAACGACGCGCCCGCTTTGGCCGTCGCCGATGTGGGCATCGCCATGGGTACCGGGGCCGATGTAGCCATCGAGGCCGCAGGCATCACGCTGGTAAAAGGCGATCTGCGAGGCCTTGTTCATGCCTACGAACTCAGCGGTGCGGTGATGAAAAATATTCGGCAAAATCTGTTTCTCGCGTTTATTTATAACAGTCTCGGCATTCCTGTTGCGGCGGGGGTTTTATATCCCGTCTTTGGCCTGCTGCTAAGCCCCATGATCGCCGCCGCGGCCATGAGCCTTAGCTCGGTATCGGTCATCAGCAATGCACTGCGGCTGCGACACCTGCGCCTGAAGTAGTAGACTTCATGAGGGCTGCCGTAAAAAGGGTTGCCAAAGTCGCCCGCAAGAAAAAGTGGCGTTGCCGCAGCGGCAAAACAAAGCCTTGGATGGTAACATACCGTCCATCGGTTTCTGCAACCGCCGTGGCCGGCGTCATGGGAGCGCGGGTGTCCCCACCCGCCTAGCCCGGATATTTCATAGGTATTTTTATTGTGGGCCTTGCGCGCAGGCCTTGCACCCTGTAAAATGAAGGTGTTAACTAAGTTCCGTCATTTTGCAAGGAGGCAAGGCCATGGGAACAGACTGTAC
>JAJXZA010000217.1 GCA_021780285.1 Planctomycetota bacterium | reverse complement strand
ACGATAAGCTTCTTGGCCAAGCTTTAAGACACCAACTTACAACAAATTGGCACCGCTGCAGCCTTCGACGCCATACGCCAATACAATTTTGTGAATTTTGAGGACGAGACAACGCAACCGGCTCTTGCCAGTGCACGGCCCCGCCGGCTTAACACAAAACCGGCATTTATAAAGTGCAGCAGCAGTCAGCATAATGCGCGGCCCACCGCCCCGGTCAACCATGCGAACCACCGCAAATAATTTAACGTTACGGAGTCCTGACGGCCCGCCGCAGAGGGCTGCGCTGCGCCAGCCAGCGGTTCAGCAGCGAGGCCACTTCAGGATTCGGAAATCGCCGGCTGGGTGTAATGGCATAAAAGCTCTCGCGAATATCGTTGAAGCGATGCACCTCCACCAGTTCGCCCCGGCGCAACTCATCCTGCACCACCACCGGCGGCGCCAGCGCCAGGCTGCGCCCCTCGCTGGCCAGCAAGCGCAGCATCGCCATGTCGTCCACCTCAGCGGCAATAATGGGCGCTATCTTGTGCCGATCCATCAGCAGGTCGAAAGCCACGCGGATGTTGCTGTCAAGACTGGGCAACAGCAGCGGCCTGCCGGCCAAATCGGTCGGAAACTTGAAGGTCTTGCGCGGCTGGGCGGGAGCGATAAGGCTCACCGGCTGTTCAGCCAGCAGGTGCGAATGCCAGAGGTTTTCGCTGTCGCGCGGCGCAGCAAGGTTGGAAAGCACCAGGTCCACCGCATGCGCTTTGAGCGCTGCAAGCAAATCGCGCAATGTGCCGGAGCGTAAAACCAGGTCCAGATCATCGCGCGGCATGAGCGGCCGCAGAAAGCTCATCTGAAAATTACGCGACAACGTCGCCACCGCCCCCACCCGCAAAACCTGCCTCCGCCGCCGGGGGCTGTTGCGCAGCGTCGCGAGCAGTTCTTCACCGGTTTGAACAATGCTGTCGGCCGCGGCCAGGGCAATGCGTCCGGCTTCGGTAAGCGTCAGCCGGCGGTTGCGCCGCTCAAAAAGCTTATGTCCAATTTGTTCTTCGAGCTGAGCGAGCTGAATACTCAAAGCCGACGGCGAAATCGAAAGCGCCAAAGCCGCCTTCGACACTCCACCTGATCGAGCAATGGCCCGAAAGTACCGCAGATGATGATAGTTTAAAAATGCCATAAAAATGATTATATAAAATATATTAACTCTGTTCAAATAATAGATTGTATTAACCTATTTGACGTGTCATTATGCTCCCATGTTTTGGAGTTGGACTATGAATATGACCACAACCGAGCTGATGAATGTGAGTGCGCTTTCACCCGTTTGCCTGGCTCCCATGGCGCTGACCCCGGCCCGCTGGATGGACCGCGTATACGCCGGCCAAAATGCCAAAGGCCTGGTGCCGCAGGCGCTGGCGGGTTTGGGTTTGATGGGAGCTTTGGCCTCACCGCTCTGGCTGCTGAAAGCACAGCCGGGCGGAACGACCGGCCTTGTCATGCCTGGCGGGTTGACGGCCATCATGCTGCCTTTTGTGGCCCTGCTTACACTGGTGGTGCTGCGCTACAGCATCGTGTACCTGCACGGGCAGGCCCGACGCGGCCGGTTTATCAAGTGGCTCTGCGCCACCTCGGCAGCCGTGCAGGTGCTCGTGATCACTGCCAACCTGCTGGTATTTGTGCTCGCCTGGATGACCATGAGTTTGGCCCTGCATCAGTTGCTGACCTACTTTTGCGACCGACCAGGCGCCCAGATTGCCGCACGTAAAAAGTTCATCTTCAGCCGCATTGGAGATCTATGCCTGATTACCACGCTGGCCCTCGTATGGCATAGCTGCCGCACCTGGCAGATGCCGGTCATATTTCACCTTGCCGCCGACAGGCCCGGCGCCCATGCCAGCCTCGCGGCGGCCGGACTTTTAATCGTCATCGCCGCCCTGCTGAAGTCGGCGCAGTTTCCATTTCATACCTGGCTGCCCGACACCATGGAGGCGCCCACGCCGGTTTCCGCCTTTATGCACGCTGGCATCATTAACGCCGGCGGCTTTCTGGTGCTCCGCATGAGCCAGCTTGTCGTGCTCTGGCCGGTCAACCAGTGGGTATTGCTCGTCATCGGTGGACTTACCGCCGTCGGCGCATCGCTGGTCATGCTTACCCAAACCAGTGTTAAACGATCGCTGGGTTTTTCAACCGTGGCGCAAATGGGCTTTATGATGTTTGAATGCGGCCTCGGTGCCTGGAGCCTCGCTTTGCTGCATATTGTTGCCCATGGCATTTACAAAGCATACGCCTTTTTAAGTTCCGGCAAGGCTCCGGCTTCAACCACAACGCCGCACACGCAAACTATTTCACTGAGGCACCATGGCTTTGCACTGGCCGTGTGCGGCGCACTGGTCATTTTTTGGCTGTGGCTCAGCCGACACTGGCCCGACGCCAACCCCGCGCTTGCCGGCGTCATCGCCATGGGCATTATGGTATTGGGCTGGCAGCTTGCAATTCGCGCCCGAAATGCTCTGGCAGTCGCATCAGCACTCCTGCTGCCGGCGCTTCTGCTGCTCCTGCACTGTCTGCTTAGCCGGTTACTGCTGACGACGGTGGGCGGTGCAGCCGACCTTAATGCTTCCGTTTCGCTGGCACAACTGCTGGCCGTGCTGGCACTGCTGGCTCTGCCCGGAGCGGTGGAACTTGCAGCACGGCTGCGGTCGCACTCGCCACTGGTGCAGCGACTGTATGTACATGTTTACAACGGGTTTTATCTCAATCCACTGGCCAACCGCCTTGTGATGGCGCTTTGGCCCGTGCAGGCCTGATAGAAAGGACCACCACCATGACCGCAACACTTTTGGAAGAACCGCCCATGCACAGCCCCGCTGCAACCGGGCAAGAACGGCCCGGCGGCCCTTCGGCCCGCGCCGCCGCCATCGAGGCCGCCGGTTGGGTGCCGCCGCTATGGCCGCTCCAAAACGTCATCGCGGTCAACCCGTTCATGGGCCTTACACACCTGCCCTTTGCCAGCGCCATTCATAGAATGGGCTTGGCGCTGGGGCGGGCGGCGGTGTGGCCGGCCAACCCTCCAAAAACCAATGGGCTTTCAGAAAGTCTTCATCACACCAACCAGGCGCAGCAACCGCTGACTTTCGCAGGCTTTTGCGACCGCAAACTCGCAACCGCCTGGGAAACATTTATCGTAGATGAAATATCATCCTTTTGTGCCGCTCGCTTCGACACCGGCCTAGCCCGTTGGCGGGCGGATTTTTCCAGCCAACCGCTCTACACCGCTTGGAAACAATTTGCCTCGCTTGATTGCACCGGAAAAATCAGCGGCTTTGGCGACATGCGGGCCTTGGCGCTGTCGCTGCCGCAGAGTCCACTGGACTGTATCAATGACGCCCTTACGCAATTGCAGCCGGTGCACGAAGCGCAGCCGCTATTGTTTTATGCCTCGCTGATGAGCGTCGCCGGCTGGGCCGGCTGGCTGCGACAGTTGGCCTGGCCGGAATCGCCCGATGCCGGTCAACACAACTCATTAATTGACCTGCTGGCCATTCGGCTTGCGTTCGACATCACCCTGCTTCAAAAGCCTGCTGCCGCCGCTTTGCTGCCGGCATGGCGGCAATGCCTGGCGCTTAGCGTCAAACACGGCGTCGCGGCAACAAAGCCCGCCGCCAACAACCTTATGACCACGCTTCATGCACATGAGACCGCATTTCAGGAACGTCTGCTCAGAGACATCAAGGCTCATGCCGCCAGTGCAGCCGACGCTTCGGCCCACAGCACCCGCTCGCCTGTACAGGCGGTGTTTTGCATTGATGTGCGAAGCGAACCATACCGGCGGGCACTCGAAGCGGTATTGCCGGGCGTGCAAACGCTGGGCTTTGCGGGCTTTTTCGGCTTTGCAGTTAACGAGGTCGCTGATACTCTGCGCAAACAATACCCTGTGCTGCTGGCGTCTGATTTGTGCGTAGCCTCCACGCCAAAGCAATCGCAAGCGGCACTGGCCGCAGGCAACGGCCTGGCGGCAGCGTGGAAAGCTTTTAAGGGTTCCACGCTTTCCAGCTATGCTTTTATAGAAGCGGCCGGTGCGGCATTTCTACCGACTTTAATCGCTCATTGCTGGCCCACAAGCAAGGCCAAAAGCCGGAGCCAAAACACCCCGGAGCTTACTGTCGAAAACACCAACACTGGCGCTGGCCTTACCCTGCAGCAGCAAACCCGCCTCGCAAAGGGCGCACTTACCAACATGGGGCTGCTTAAAAATCAGGCCAGGCTTGTGCTGCTCTGCGGCCACGGCAGCACAAGCACATGCAACCCGCACGCCACCGCACTTGACTGCGGAGCCTGCGGCGGAAACACCGGCGAGTTTAACGCCCGTCTGGCGGCAATGGTGCTCAACTCCCCGCGGGTGCGGGCAGAGTTGCTCGCAGCGGGAATAACTCTGCCGGAAGATACCTGGTTTGTCGCCGGACTGCACAACACCACCACCGATACCGTCGAACTCTTCGACCTTCAAAACGTGCCGGAAAGCCATACCCACGACATACAATCGCTTCGCCAGTCGTTGCAGCAGGCATCCGACTTGGCCCGAATCTACCGGGCAGAGAGCATCGGGCTTGAGCCGCAGGCTCCAAAACTGGCCGCCAACATAACCCGACGCGCCAAAGACTGGTCGCAGGTTCGCCCGGAGTGGGGGTTGGTGCGCAACGCCGGCTTTGTCGCAGCCCGACGCGATATGACCCGCGGCATAAACCTGGCGGCCGAGTGCTTTTTACACGAATACGACTACACGCTCGATGCAACCGGGAGTGTGCTGGAGTTGATTATGACCGCCCCATTGGTGGTGGCCTCATGGATTAACCTTCAATATTTTGGCTCTACACTGTGGCCAGACCAGCTCTCCGCAGGCACAAAAACGCTGCACAATATTGTCGCCAATATTGGCGTACTCGAAGGCAACGGCGGCGATCTCCGCCCCGGCCTGCCGCTCGAGTCGCTGCACAATGGCCGCGAGTGGGTACACATTCCCCGACGTTTAAGCGCGATCATTGCCGCCCCGCGCAGCATGATTGACGCAGTGATTCAAAAGCATCAACTCGTAAAAGACCTGGTTGATAACCGCTGGCTTACGCTGTTTGCCACCGAAGACCAAGGCATCAGCTTTTACCGTTACACTGGCGAATGCACCTGGCAACCACAACAAACACCCGATGCAAGCTCGCCATAAACCAACGCTCGCCGACTGCCGGCACCACAACCGCCGCCCCTCGCCCGACGGCGCCATGCTGTGTTATCAATGCGCAGCGTTGTTTACCGCACCGCTTGAGGCAGTTGGAGTACCCATTTGACCCGAAGCCTGCGCGGGCAACAGCCGTAAAAGCACTTTGTCGGCCGGCCGCAGGGTAATGCTGGGGTAAACTCTCAGCGGCTCATCCGATACCGGCGCCAAAAGCCCGCGCTGCATGATGGTAGCCAGCGCCAAATCCGCTTCCTGCAATGCGAACGAATCGCCTATGCACTGCCGCCGTCCACCGCCGAAAGGAAAGTACGCAAACCGCGGTCGCTGATCATCCGGCGCCGCCCAGCGCCCCGGATCGAATTGCCCGGCATGCGGCCACCACCGGTTGTCGCGATGCAGCAGCCACTGCGGCAAAAACACAATCGAGCCGACCGGCACAACAAAATCGCCGCAATCAAACGGAGCAATGGCGGTGCGGGCCATCATCCATGCCGGCGGGTACAGCCGCAGCGTTTCAGAAATAACGTGCTGCAGCAGCGGCATCTCACCAATGGCTTCAGGCGCAGCCGGCGCGTCGCCCAGCACCTGCATAACCTGCCGCCGCAACGCCTCCGCCATCGGTTGATGCCGCCCGAGCAAATACAACGCAAACGTCAGCAGACTGCTGGTGGTTTCGTGCCCGGCGGCCAGCAACGTATAACATTCGTCGCGCAGTTGGCGGTCGGTCATTTGCGTTTGCTGCGACTCTTTATTAGCCGTCAGAAGCGTGGTCAACAGGTCATCGCCGATCTGGCCGGCGGCAAGGCGCCGGCGCTTTTCAGCGATGAGATTTTCAACCAGTGTTAAAATGCGGTCGCGTTGTCGGGCGTAATACAACGTGCTAGGCAGCGGCAGGCGCATCATCACTCGCCCCACCGGGTTCAACAGCCGATTAAACGCCTTGAGCAGCGCATCCATTGCCGGGCCAATTACATCAAGGCTCTGATCAAGCTCCAAGCCAAAAAGCGTCTGCCCAGCGGCCATTACCGTCAGGCGGGTCATCTGCTGGTGCACATCCACCACCGAGCCGGGCTGCCAACCATCGGTAACGCCTTTGCTTACAGCCACCATAGCCGCGGCATAACGCCTGACCCATTGGGCATGAAACCATGGCTGCATCAGCGCCCGCTGCCGGCGATGCAAGGGGTCTTCGCTGCTGAGCAGCCCATTGCCCAGCGTATCGGATGCGAGCTTAAGCGCAGGTCCTTTATGAAATTTGTCGGCCTCGGCCACAAGCACGCGGCGAATAAGTTCTGGCTCGGCAAGCACATAAAACCGCCGAGCGGACATGCTAAACGCAAACACCGGCCCGAAGCGGGCGGCATTTTCTTCTAAAAACTCAATGGGCCGACTGCGATATTGCCAAATGACCCGACCAGGCACGCGGCTGCGCGGCCCCACCGGCAAACGACCCCGTAACGCTTCACTGCTCATAACCTATGAGCATACCGACTGGCAAACGCCCTGTCGCATCCTGCCTCTCGAGGCTGAAAGTTCTCTCTGTTACAGTTCGCCACGGATCATAGTCACCTGTATTCATGCGTCATGGCAAAAACGCACCTTTTTACCCACTCGTTAGCCCGAGGAGCCAAAAAAGCAAATATCACAAAACTCTGCGTCACCCGAGGTTCACACCCACTACGACATCGCTGCGGCCCGAGTCGCGCAAAAGCAGCGTCCCCGGCCAACCTGTTCTACAGCCAGCCTTTGGCACGCTCCACGGCCTTATGCCAAAAACCGAGCATGTGATCGCGTTCTTGCGCGGCAAGCTCGGGCGTAAACTCCCGCTGGCCTTGAGGCGCCGGCTCGGCAGCGATGGCCCAGCATTGGGCCGCCCGGGCCGCAGCGCGGGCGGCGCCCAGCGCTGTGGCCTCGTGGGAGCTGCAGCGCCGCACCGCAAAGTTCAAAATGTCGGCGTGCAGTTGCAGCAGCAGGTCGCTGCGGCTCATGCCACCATCAATCGAGAGGGTTGCAACCGGGCCGGCCAAATCTTGTGTCATGGCGGTGAGCACGTCATAGGTTTGAAACACCACCGCCTCCAGCGCCGCTCGGGCAATTTGCGCACGGCTGGAGTGGTGCGTAAGGCCCACCAGCAAGCCGCGCGCATCGCTGCGCCAATGCGGTGCCAGCAAACCGCCAAAGGCCGGCACCAAATACACCCCGCCATTGTCGCCGACCTCCTGCGCCAGAGTGAGCAGCTCTTCCACGCTGCCAGCGAGCTTCCATTGATCTACCAGCCAGTTCAAAAGCGAGCCAGCCATGGCGATTGAACCCTCCAGAGCATACACCGGGGCATGGCCGCTAAATTGATACGCCAGCGTGGTAAGTAAACCGGCCTGCGAGCGAACGGGCCTGCCGCCCGTATTGAGTAGAATAAAACAGCCCGTGCCAAGGGTGCCTTTACACTGTCCCGGCTCCATGGCATTGTGGCCCACCAGCGCCGCCTGCTGGTCGCCGAGAATGGCCAAAATGGGCAGCTCAACACCGCCATTGGCCGCCCCCTGCAAGCGAGCCATCGCCAGCGGCGCAGCCGGAGTGGCGGCCGATGGCGTTATAAGCGGCAGCGATTCCATCGGCACATCAAAAGCCTTGAGCAGTTCGATATCCCATTGCAAAGAGTGAATGTTCATGAGCATGCTGCGGCTGGCGTTGGTTACATCGGTGATGCAGGTATTGCCATCGCGACCGCCGCACAAGTTGTAAACAAGCCAGGCATCTATAGTGCCAAATACAACCTCGCCGGCAGGCCGGGCGATCAAGTCGCGGGCCAGTGCCGGCGTATGGTCTATAAGCCAGCGGATTTTAGGCGCTGAAAAATAGGTGCTGATGGGCAGGCCAGTGCGGTCTTCAAAGCGATCTGGCCGGCCCTGTGCGAGCTTTTCACATAGCGAGGCGGTGCGCGTATCCTGCCATACAATGGCGTTGGCATAAGGCACGCCGGTGCGGCGGTTCCAGGCCACGACAGTTTCCCGTTGATTGGTTATGGCCAGACCGGCGAGGCTGGCGGCGCTTAAACCATTTTGCTCGAGCGCCGCGGCGAACGTTTGACGACAATTTTCGATTATTT
>JAJXZA010000169.1 GCA_021780285.1 Planctomycetota bacterium | reverse complement strand
ACTTTTCACGATCTTCTTGCTTTTGGGCGTTGCGGGCCAATTGAACAGCATCTTGCCGAATGGAATCTGGTCGGGCGTTATTTGTCCGCTCCAAAAAAGCTATGGGGTGAGAGCTGATATCTCGGCCCAAATTATTAAAGATGATATTTATCAGGCCCGGTTGATCAAGTGGCTCGATTAGAAGGAACACGGGGTTCCAAACTCCCTCGGTAATCGTCCATTCCATCTTGAGGCCCAGGTCAGGCAAGGACCGGGTTAAAATGCGCAGCGTCCCCAGCGCGGCCAGGAATGCCAAGGGATTGCTGCCATCGAGGCCAGTAAGAGCGAGGCGATGATTCATAAAGCATCCTCCTGTGCCGTGCCTTCGTTCTTTGCCGCGGCTTCGCTGGCGGCCCAATCGGCCAAACGCAGCATTGATTCGAGCCAAGGTAAGCCCCACCAGCCAAAGCAGCGCGTTAACTTCCAAAATCGTTCGGCGATGCCGCTGTCGAGGCATTCAAGACCTGTACGGCTGGAGGTTTTCAACCTTTGGCCGTCAGGAAAGCAAAATTCAACATCCAAAGGATTTGGGTCGTCAACAACCGGAGCGAATGGTCGGCACCAACCATGGTGGCTGGCGATCAGATGTAAGAGGAGGTCGCGATCAGTGCCGAGCATTTGACATAGAGCGCCGTCGAGTTCAGCAAGTCTTACCGAGAGCATCTCGTGGCGGCCCCCCTTTGGATAACCAGCCCGCAGCCTTGCTTGCTCGCGCTCAGTTCGTGAGGGTGCCGGCCCGGTGGATTTAGCCAATGGGTGAGGGAAAAGGTCTGCCTTGCGGCGGTTACCGCCGTGCAGCCACGCCTGAAAACGCGGATCAGCTTTACCGGCATCGTGGTACTGGCCTGCCAGTTCCAGAACGGCCGTAAGTCCGGAAAGGCCGGTTTGGGTGGCAAAATGGCCCGCAAGTTTCGCGACGTCCCGGGAATGTTCGCGTAGGGGGTAGGGGCGTTTTGACGGCGACTCCCAGGATTCATCACCTTCGATAAAAGTTGGATCAAACTTATGTAATCGGATTTTGCCAATGACAACAAAGCCGCCGAGTGGGTGAGGCTTAAGGACGCGATTGCGCGGTTTCGCCAGGGACTCTACCGCCCGTTGGATATACTCACGTGGGTCGCTTTTAAGTGAATCAATCGCCTCGGAAACGTTTTCGTCATTTATTTCATCAGCATCCGCGGCCGATTCGACCAATGACGGAACATTCAGGATGGTCGGAGTCAGCCGCAAGATGGCAAGGTCGCGGGCTTTCTGAAAGGCCTCTTCGCCCTGATCTGTCGGCAGGGGATCTGGAAAATCGCCCAGGCACTGCAAATTCATGCCATTAGAAATAGGCACAATGTAAAGCCCGACAGGTTGGCTTCCAGGCTTGCGGATGACGCGTGTTTCGTCAGAATCCGGGCCTCTCCACTTCAACGCACGCCGGGCGGATGTTGTTCCTTCGTCCTCTTTGTTTGGTGTCGGCGCTTGCTCGCCTTCAAGGTCGCTGGATTGATCGGCCGCATCCTCGCCGCTGAGCCAGCGCTCGAATACATCGAGACGCACTGGGAACGATTCGGACGACGACGGCGGACATAGCGAAACAATCTCGGCCCATTGTGAATCGTCCTCGCCTAAGTCGGCTCGGAAAACGACTTGCACATCGGGTGTTCCTCTGGATGGCCCGTGGAGAAATACCGCCGGATCGGGATCGGGTACTGGGATCGGAGAGGTTTGGACCCAGCAATCCAGATGGGCGGGAAGCAGTACTGCGGCATTGGATGTCGGCGCATTGAGTTCCGCCAATTCATCGCTTTTTAAGTCCTTCGTCAAGGCTTCAACGGCGGCAATACCAAAGTCGAAGGTATCATCAGTTGCATGCTTTTTTAACCAGTTCCATGTCTCCGCCAAGCTATTACCGTAGACCGCGTCCTGCTTGGCGTCCTCCTTTGTCGGCTCAGTCTGATCGCCACGGACCACTATGACCGCTTTGGAATCAGGCCTCGCGGCTACACGGTTGAGTCGTCCAAACCGTTGTCGCAAGGCATCGAGGCTGGCGCACTCGGTTACGAGGGCATGAAAATCGAGGTCGGCCCCAACCTCGAGGCATTGGGTGGCGACAACATAGGTTGGCCTGCAGAGATCGCCGGGTTTTCCTGAGAGCAATGGTTCAAGTCTTCTCGTTATTTTGTCACGGTCAATCGGTCTCATGCGGCCGGTAAGCAGGATAACATCTACGTTATCGCTTCGGAGCGCGGCGGCGGTTTCTCTTGCTGTGGCTACGCGGTTGACGACGACACCAATCGCGCAATAGCCCCCTTGTGGCTGCATCGCTTGAGCTTGTTTTACCAGTTCCTTCACAAGTTCTGGCCGCCATTTGGAGCCCGTCGCCTTGCGTGCGACCACCAGTCGGGCCGGCTTTTTCATCTTGATGCGGCCTCCGAGCACGGGGTGGGCACGGTCGTCCTCACGGGCGCATTCAATTTCGGATTCCGGCAGTTCGCTCGAGGGCGTGGCGGTCATAGCAGCGAATTGAAATGGCGATGACAATGGCCCATCCGCCCAATTGCGGTATTTACTGACAGCGCTCATTGTTTGCGAAAATGGCCTGGAGCAATGGGCCTCATCCAACAGAATAAGGGAATCGTTGCCCACCAATCCGGCATGTATAGGTTTAAGCGAATCCGACACCCCGTAGCCGCGAAAAAGCAGGCGGCTACCTACCTGATCAACCGTAGAAGTAATGATCGTTGCTTGAAGCGGAGAACGCACCCAGGCGCTCTCGCGGTACATGCCGCCGCGCAGGGCGTAAACATCCAACGGGCGGCTGTCGTCAGTGTTGCCCTGGGTAAGCGAACAGAGAGCGGCGGCAACCCGTTTAAGCATTTCGGTTTTGGGCTTGATTAATGCGGCGGCTAAATGCCTGGCGTGTTCATAGGCCTGATCCACCACAATGCGGCGATCTACCACGAAAAATATGCGGCGAGGAGCTGTGCGTTTATCGGCCGGTTTATCCGCCTGATAGGCGAGTGCGAAGACGGCGATGTCGAGGCAGGCAGTTTTTCCAGCCGCCGTCGGCAACGCAATGCACCTTGGCCAGTTGCCATCGCACACGCGATTCGCCAGCCTAACCTGCCACGGGAAGGGATCGGCCGCGCTACCATCCTTATTTTTGTAGACCTCGCCGAAGAATTTGGTGAAGTCAGACGGTTGGAGCCTGCTCATGGCTCACCGCCTTGATTGCGAGGTCGGCACAGGCCATAGCCGCGGTATCGCCCGGCCCCCAGCAAAACTGGCCCGGTGACGGTCTCGCCGAATTGGAGTACGGCGTGAACGTGATACCGTGAGGAATTTTTCTTACTGATGATGGGTGCAAACCGCCCGGCTGGGGGAACTCCGGCGAACAAGGAGCAGGATGAGACGACGACTTTGTTCGGGCGTGGCAGGCCGATCCGTTGGCATGATGCCGCCACTGTCGCTTCGGCTTCGAGCGGAGATTTCGGGTAGCGATCCAATACGATAGGCGTCACCGTTGCCCAGCACTTTGCTGCGGCGGTTGCGTTCGCCGTGCCTCGCTTGCCTATCCAAGTGCTTGCCTGAAGCGCTTCGCGAGGTTCATCGCCGTCGCACAGTTCAATTGTCCATGCGCCCGTTCGGCCCATTACCAGATTTAACTGTGCCGGCTCCCCATTTTTGTCGAATAGCACTCGGCCAAGGTCTTTCTGTTCCTCCGGAGGAACGTCGCGTGGCACCGCGATTGCCACGCCCAGCAAATGGCCGTCCGCATGGTCATGTCCCACATGCGGGAGCGGCATGAATGCCAAGTGGGGGCGTCGTAAGGGTGAACCGTCCCGCTCGTGACCGCTGACCCATTCTGGTGGCGGTTGCACCGGATATGTTTTCATTATGGTGTTGCGCAAGGCCTGGCATATTTGCAGGGTGCTCTCCAATCCAAGGACTTGCCCGGCAATTTTGCGAAGCACAAGAATGTTGGCATCGAAAATAGATTGTGGGTTGCTTGCGGCTGGCACGTCGGCATGAGATTCGGCATAACTCTGCCACCGCGACGACGCCGGACGAAGGCCAGCCCTGAACCTTGACTCCAAATGTTCGAGCCGGCCGCCGCTGGTCACGCGCAGCCGATGCTTGCCCGCGGCGTTTTCGAACGGAACGAGATTTGCCGGCGGTGGGGAGGGCTCGACCCAAACTTGCACCAGGGAAGCCGAATGCCCGATTGATACAACCTTCGTACACAACGAAATGAGTGCCTGCTGATGGTCCGGTGAAGGCTCCGCTTTTTCCCAAGTCAAATATACCTGGGCCGGCAATGGGTCGCTTCCGGGAACGTTATCCATAGGCTGCGGGATTGCCACGGGAAAAGGACGCGCCTGGCGAGAACGATGCTCCGGCATCAGGGCCAACCCCTTGTCTTTTGCGGCCTTCATTGTCGAAATGGAATCGAATGCGCCGATCCGTTTCGCAAGCGCAGTTGGGGAATCTTTCTTGGGACGGCTGATCTCCGTATCATTCACCGGCACATAACTTGTCACGATATCGCGATAATAGGCTTCTGTTGCCGCCAAGGCCGGGGCGGGCAGTGATTGGAGCCATTCCAGTGCGTGGCGCTCATTCTCGTCGCCCTCGGTCTCAAAGTGCGCGGCCGCCAGCGCCATGAATACGCGGTCGGGATGCGGCGGCCATTCGGGCATTTCCCGTTTTGTCGGGTGCGTGGCCATCGCCCAGCCGTTCAAGTATCTGATGCCCAATGCGAACATCACTCGTCTCCTTCCTCGGAATCATTGGCTGCGGCAGCAAGCTTTTGGCTCTTCGTAACGAGGGCAACCAATTCCGGAGATGGCTTTAGAGTTAATTCCTTTTCCATCCAGGGCAAACCCGCTTTCTTAGCCGCTTCGATAGCCGCCTGAAGCAAGTCGGTCGCGCCCTTGCCGTTGAGCGCGAATTGCTTCAGCTTCTCGCCCGGTTGGTCCAAGAGGTCCCACCGGTAGGCCTCCGTTGCGACAAGCTGGCACCGGGAGCGCAGGTCGCACCCCTGCTCGCGCGTCAATGTAGCCGCGCAAAGGCCCAATGCAGCCAACGCAGTTCGTGCCGCATTATCTGCAGCGGGCGTATATATGCCGTTAACCGGAAACCTCAGGCGGCGCAACGCTGGGAGGGAAAGCACGGTGGTTTGCAGCGCCTTTAATAAAGTGACGCCACCCTCGGCAATTGAGGGGGTAACGTTGCCATGATTGGCCTCGGATGGCTTGCCATCCTTCCCAAGCTTAATTGGCCCCTTTTTGTCCTTCGCGGCCGATTTCTCATCCAGCGTCCAGTCGGGGCCTTCCCCTCGTAAATCACTATGATAAAGTGGACCGGCATTTCTCATTATTTGTGCCGGGTCAATCCGACTGCTAGTCTTTACACCGGTGGTAATGCCAATGCCTACAATCTCTGACACAATTGCCCTTTGAAATTTTGCCCCCAAGCCTCCTTTAGGCCCCGTTGAGTCCCATAAGCCGAAAAGTAGCGCTGTTGGGCATAACTCGAAGAGTGCGGTAGCATTACGGTTGTCAACATCGTCCAGCCGCTTACCCAGATTTGATTTTCGGAAGGGTTTGCCATCGTGAAGGCTGTCTCGCAAAAGTGCATCGGCAATGCGGTGTGGCGCTTCTAAGCTGGAAATACGCAATTGCTTAGGCATTTGATTGCCCGCGAAATCCACTACAATCATGGGTATTGCAATCTGCCTGCGCTCCCATGCTTCAAGCAATGCCAGCTCCATCCGGTTTGCCTGCGACTGCACGGAATCGAGCAGCACACAATCAACCGAGGCTTCCTCCCCAGGCATACGGCGCTTCTCGGTTGCATACTTCCCGCCTTCATAGGTGGGAGGAAAAACTTTGTCGCCGACGCCGCCTGCTGGCTGATATTCCGTAACACATCGAAAAGCCGCAGCGGTATTGACCGCCTTTTGTAGATCCTCGAACGTCAAATGTTTCGGTTGGTCGGACATCGTAAAACTCCTTAAAAAATATTGGTTAACAAAAACTTATGCAGCGATTCTTGGAGCCACAGCATATGATTCCGACAGTAATATTCCGCCGCTGCCAGCCAAACGGCTCATTGCCGGTAAGTGCTTTGAACATGCTCTCGAAACTGCTTTGCATAAGCCTTTTTCAGCCTTTGCTTTTGACTGCCCTGGCCCGCATCGCATTGGGCTGGGGCAGCGGTCTTTTAACAATGCGCCCTACGAAAGGAAACTCGGCGAATTGTCACTGGCGGCTATTATGCCCTGCCGCCAGAATATTGCAAGGGCGCCGCATTGCTGCGGTCTTTTCTACTGACGACGTGGTGTCGCCCGTGGTGGCACGACCGGACGTCGGCAAAATATAACTTTGGCGAGTTTCGCCCTCGTGCGTAAGTTTGCGGCGCAGCGTCTTGATGGCCCTGTATGCTGCGGAGTTCCGCATTGCTTGCGATCTCCATTGCCGCTGACTGTTAGCCAGAGGCCCGGTAAGCCGATCCTCAACCGCCGCACGCTGCGATGAGGGTAGTGTGGCGATTGCGGATGCCAGGCTTTCCAGTTGTTCTTGCTGGACGGCCTCCTCCTCTGGGCCTACCACCCGCCGGCTGGCCGTGGTCGCCCGGTACCCTTCGGGTAGAGTACGTTTGGATTCACGTCGTCGGCGCCATTTAAGGTGTTTAGCCGCCCGAAGGGCATAATGCTCCGGGTCGCGGATGGCATGGCGTCTTTTTATTAGTTGCAGGAGGACATCTTGCACGGAATCTTCGTCATCCATAAGAATTTTGCGAATCCTGTATTCGATAGCGGCAATTTTTTGCGTGTCGGCTGGGGTATCCATGGCTAAATCTCCTGTTGGGTTGCTTGGTCGCGGCAGCAAACTGGCTATGGGGCTACAACCCCGTTCCTTATTAAAGAAGAGTACCATAAGCTACATAGCGCTCGCAATATTTAACTACCCAATATAACTAAGTTGACTTTTATAAAAGGCTTGTTAAGCTAGATAACCGTGCTCTGCCGCTTCGATGCCAATTAGCTTGGGATCGGACGGAAGTCCACTTTTAGCTTGCGCGACGGTTGGGGTTGTGCCTCAATGGACGCCAGCCATCGGTGCTTGTCGGCATCAACGACAAGCTCAAACTCGCCGTCGCACGCAGGCAGCGACGCCGGCTCGGCGAGAATCAGCATGTCCGGCCCGGCTTGAGCAACCGACAGTGATCGTTCGCCGAGGATAAGCCGCATTGTTACCTTGGCTGAGTAGGCACCGGAGTTTGTTTGGGATAGCTGCATGGGCATCCGTCCAGAATACGCTGACCTCGCCGCACGTGCCGGAAAGTATGCCGCTGGCCGCGAATTTGCTATTAAATCACTCCTCGGGCGCGGCGTCAACGGCGCCGTATTTTCCACCTCGGCACCAACTGCGCTCAAGGTTTTCAGGTACGAACAATTTTACCTCAGGGAGTTGGGCTGCTACAAACGACTGCAGGAGTTTGGCGTTGAGGCTGTTGCCGGCCACGAGGTACCGGCGCTTTTAGGCGAGGACGACGCACTCTTAGTTATCGAGATGACAATTGTGAAGCCGCCATATGTGCTTGATTTCGCTGCAGCGTATTTGGATGAGCCGCCGAGCTGGCCGCAGGATGTGCTGGACGATTGGCGGCTTGAGCGGATGCAGGTATTCAGCTCGGAGCAATGGCAAACAGTTGAGCGGATAATGAAAGAATTGGAGATTAACTACGGGATTTTCCTGACCGATGTGCATCCGGGCAACGTCGCCTTCGGATGAATAGAGGCAGGTTCGTTACCCCACTTTCCACGCGGGGCGTGGCCACATTGAAGCGTTATGTGGGGTAGTTAGCAACGCCGCAAAATGGCGTTTTCCACGCCGATACCCGGCGTGGCCTCTTTGAGAGCGCTGTGCCGTGCCCCGCCCGCCATGGGCCCGCCGGGTGGCCATCAACGGTGTGTGCCGGAATCTTGTGACCAGTCGGCAGGGAGGGTCGGTAGCAGTTGAGATAAGCGGCGTACCGGTCCCGGCGGGCATTGGGCGTGACGAGCGGTCGCGGCTTTATGGCTGATGGTTAAGCCATGGATGGCGAAATCCCGATGGGGTATGGAACCCACCATCGGGATTGAGGCACGGACGCCGAAATCTCCCGGCGCCGGCCGGGACAGGCCCCTGCGGGTAGGAACCAATCTATCGGGATGTAGCAATAGACTCGTCACCCATCGCCCAATTTAAAAACCTTCGTGAACTGTAGAGTCGAGAAGTGGCGCGGTGGTTTAGGCTGCGCATATCTGTTGGCCGACCCTTTCGGTTGTCGGTGCCTCACTATCGCAGCCATGCTCC
>JAJXZA010000241.1 GCA_021780285.1 Planctomycetota bacterium | reverse complement strand
ATGACACATCAACTTACAACGAATTAGCACCGCTGCAGCCTTCGGCCCTATGTGCCAATACAATTTTGTGAATTTTGAGGACGCGACAACGCAACCGGCTCGTCCCGGGCCGGTATGAATGACCATCGCGGCGCCAGCGCCCGCCTGACTCTGGATGCTCAGGACGCCGCTTGTGCCTGCCGCAAGCGGCTTGCCGTTGCATTGCACCGCATCATGGCCCGCCCCAACCAACGTGATGAACGCCGAAGTTGCCGGGGGAATTACAACATTCAAATCCAATTGTTTACCATGCCAGCGCCACGCACTTTTAATAAGTCCAAATGGACTCTCGTGCTCTGCTCCGGCCCAGGGCAAAGCCCTTACCGGACGCGGCTTAATTAGAATGGTGCGGAACCCCGGAGATTGCCAATCAGGGTTGATTCCCGCCAGATCACTATACATCCAACCCAGAATATCGCCGAACATAATGTGATTCAGGGAAAAAGGGCACAATCCCCATTCTTCCCACAACGTCGTCGCCCCAAGCAATATCCATTGACCATAGCTCGGGCGAGTTTTCTGGTTGGCGATACGATAGGCCATCGCGGTGTATCCGTAGCGGCTTAAAACGCGAAACAGGCACTTGTCGCCCAGGAGGCCTACGTCCAGATGATCATGATGGGTGTGAACATCGTGTACCAGTTGGCGCAGCACCAATGGTCGCATGGCGGCCGTTGCAATTCTGTAATACAACGGCATGGCCTCGGCGGTTTGTCCTCCGTTATCGTATATGCCATGGCCTTTATAAAACTTCTGGTTAAACGCCTTGCGGATCGCCGCAGCGTTTGCCTTAAAAGTAGCGGCATCCCCCGGATGATGCAGAATGGTTGCAATGCGCGACAGCAGCACCGCATTATGGTATAAAAGGCAGGTTGAGGTAAAAGCAACCGGCGGAACATGCCGTGACGCTGAAGACCAGTCTCCGATCCCCGCTTGTCCGGGCAGGATGTAATCTGATGTATAGCTGAGCACAAATTGAAAATAGCGTTTCAGGCCGTCGTAATGCTTACGCAGCACTCGGCCGTCACCATAGTATAGAAACTGATTCCAGCAGATGAACTCATAACAGCTTTCCCAATCGGGGTCCGGGTACCGGCCATGATCCCAATCCCATCCTGACGGATTGGGCATCACCACCATCAAGGCTCCGTTGGCGTACTGTGTGTCTTGAATATCATCAAGCCATTTAGCGTAGCCTGCCTGATTATTGTATGTCATCATGCCTTGTGCCGAGGCTACCCAGGCATCGGCGCCATAGCCGTTTTTTTCGCGGGTGGGGCAATCCGTCGGGTACCCCATGAAGTTGGAACAATAAGAGTGGTTGGTAGCGTCGGCAATCGCATTTATGAGTGGATTGGCGCACCAAAACGTGCTGGCGCGATGAAATGCGGTGTGAATGTAATCTGCCTCAATTTTCAGAATATCTTTTTTGGATGATAGTCCATTGATCTGTACATACCGGAATCCGCTGTACGAAAAGTTGGGGTGGTATGTGAATGGTTTGCTGTCGGCGGGGATAATCGTGTCGGTCTGGAATGGGCCGGTAAAGGCAAAATACGAAATTGATTTGCGGCTTACTAGTGTACTGTCCCTAACGGACGTTTACAGTTGCTGGCCGTCATGGTTCGCGGAGCACACGGCGTCGATAGCCCGCTTGGGCCAGAATATTTGAAAAAACTGTGAAGTGCATATCGTAAATCTTCCTCTGGGACACTACACTAGGCCGTGGGCATCTAACTTCTCACCGTAACGCAGCACAACAGGCACGCCCGGGCGGCCGGCGGCCGTCAAGGTGACCCAACCTGACATGTTCTGCGCAAACGTTATGACAAATACATGGGGTTTTGGTTTGGTAATGGAGGTTGGGGCAAAGCGATGCATCACCTCACATGGCGGCATCAATTGTGACGTAAGACGCCCGGCGGGCGGCCTTACGCGACGTGCGTGCGGCATAGACGCCAAGGCGCGTTTGGGATTGTTCCATCCATGAATTTTCAGAGACGCATCATAAACTTCGCCGTTAAAAACCGCGTCTGCCAGACGCGGTCCGGGCGCAGCCTGCCAGGAGGCATCGGTGCCAAGCCAACGGATTTTGCCATCGGAAGATTGCATGCGCAAAGCCATGCGCGTGCGAGGCCAAGCCTTCCATACGGCGTTTTGCCATTTAAATACAGTCGCTTCCATGATGTTGTACCAGCCGTTGCCAAGAGAAATGGTCACGACATTGCGATGGCCCTTGCGAAGTAAGCGGGTGACATCAAAGCTCTGGAATGGGACGGTCTTGGAATAATCGTACAAAGTGGAGTACAGAACCCCAGGCCCTGCTTTCCGACCGTTAACCAACACCTTCCAATAACCTAATCCGGCAATGTACATGTAAGCATGCGACAAATGCTTTGGCGCCCGAAACACTTTGCGAAAAATGGGGCAGGGCTGTTTTTGTACCCAGCTTTTATGGGTGATGCGCTTAGGCTGCGCCAGCCCATAATAGGCATTATGCGGCGTTTGATAGAATGAATTTGTAGTGTGGGGATAATAACTGATCCAGTCCCCTCGCCAATCCTCAGGATTCAGCGGGCCTGTCATCCAACTGGCAACAGGACTCCACCGCGACTGCCAACCTGAGCGACTCCAAATGCGGACGCGCCAGTAATAGTGCGTAAATGGTGTTAATGCAGGGCCTTCGTACTGGGGAAGAAAGTCGGCACTGGTGGGCACTTTGCCGGAATCCCACACCAGAGTGTGTCCCTGAAGAATAGCTTGCCGGGATTGTGCCACCTGTATCTGATAGCTGGCCTGATCGTGGAGTTTATTCTGTCGCGGAGGCATCCAAGTTAAACGCGGATGACGCTGCTGCACGCCCAGAGGGCTTCGCACCCAATTGCAGCGAAGCCTGAAAGGTGCATCGGCAGAGGCGTGTGCGAAGCGGTTGGGTAATGCTGGCTGAACCTGGTCTGCAACTGGAATCTTGTCGGTTACACGGGGAGAGGCAATGGGCGCTGCGTCCGCCGCATGCGAAGCGAGTACCGCAAGACAAACACTCGCAAATGCGATCAATGCACACGGGACGCCAAGGCGAAACTTCATCGTGAGTTCCTCATTTATTGTTCGGTGACGTTAACTGGGATAATAGCTCCCGCGCACAACGGGTGCAACCGTCTGTGATGTTCGCAACCGCAATCGCGTCGTCAATGGCGCTGGCTGACGCCGTGTTCCGAAGAACCCGTAATTCTTAGGCAAGTGTTTGTATACGCCGGCGCGTGATGAAGTTATCGCATAGCAGTGCGGGACCGCACAATTATGTGAAGGTATGAGCCGCCCGCTTAATCTCCGAAATTTCGATGTAGTTGGCATCAGGGTCGAAAATAACAAAGCGGCGCGTGTGGCCATAGTCGCGATCGGGCCGACAGAGAATACCGCGAGCCTCTAAATGCGCCTTTGCGGCCGCGAGGTTCGCCACCTGAATACAAAAGTGTTCTTGGGTGCGCGGGGGCAGTGGGTTTGCGTACCTTAAATGCAGATATTGCCGCCCAACGCAAAACCATGCTCCAGGAAAATCAAACCAATCGGGCCGTGGAATTTCTTTCAGGCCCAATATCTGGCCGTAAAACTGCCGCGAGCGTTCTACGTCGCCGGTATAGATATTGACATGCTCGATGCCGAGGGCGTCAATGCCGCAGGATGACTCGCGTGTTTGGGCCATGGTCAGCGCGTGCTCCCAATTTTGACTCCGGCGTTGTCATGAGCAGGCTTGGATTTGGATTTGGTAGCGGGTTTGCCGTGCTTAAATGCCGAGGGGCAGAGCTTTTGAAGCGGGCAATCGCCGCAATTGGGATTTCGCGCTGTGCAATAACGGCGTCCGTGTGATATGAGCAGATGCGAAAACAGCGTCCAGTCATTTTGCGGCACCAGCTCCATGAGGTCGCGTTCGACCTTTTCGGCATCGGTATGACGCGTTAGCCCCAGCCTTCGCGAGAGCCGGCCCACATGTGTATCCACCACGATGCCGACTTCCATGCGAAATGCGTTGCCCAAAACTACGTTGGCTGTTTTGCGGCCAACGCCTCGTAACGCGGTCAGGGCCTCCATTGTCTGCGGCACCTCGCCGTGATGCTTATTTACAATGTCGGCAGCGGCTTCTTTGATGCTGCGGGCCTTGGCCCTAAAAAAGCCCGTGCTATTGATGATGCCTTCCAGCTCGCTTTGCGGCGCAGCCGCCAAGGCCGCCGCAGTCGCAAAGCGCTTAAACAGTACCGGCGTCACCATATTGACGCGGGCATCGGTGCATTGGGCTGAAAGAATCGTTGCGATTAGAAGCTCCAGGGCATTGGCATGATGGAGCGCACAATGTGCATTCGGAAAGGTTGCTTTGAGCTGGGTGATAATTTCCAGTGTTCGGGCGCGTTGCAGTTGTTTAGTTTCACGTGCCATGGAGTGTTATCCGTTGCAGGCAATCCGTTGAGCCTGCATGGTTATACCGGTGGGCCGCCAAAAACGCCAAGCGGATCGGTGATGGTGTAGCAGTCGCCGGTCGCCGGGTTTTCAATCACAGGGCTTAACGTGTGGAAGGCCGTTACTTGCCGGGTTGCGTCGTCGGCGGCGCGGTGGTTGGGGGCGCCTTTGCCGCGGTTTTAGTGGGGCCAAGGTCCGAGGCAGAAACCACCACCAGCAGCGCCATCACCAGGATTTTAATTTTGCCATTCGTTTCCGACTTGGCATGCAGTGCATCAAAGGCCTTTTGCTTCTCGGCAATAAGTGCGGGTTGCGAGTCGGCGGCTTTAACCCATGCTTCGTGGGCACGGCGCACCTCCGGCCCTGTGCGAAAAACATCTTCAAATGCCACAAAAAGGAGGCCTACGGTCAACAAAATGCGAAGCCATAGCCAGAAGTTCAGCGGCCCGACAAACACAGCCAGTTGCAGCAGCAGAGCGATGAGCATCAGCGGCAGGCAAAGTAATTCGACATAGCTGAATATTTGCAGAATGTTGCCAAACATGGTGCCGGCAATTTCGCGGGGGGCGTTGAGATGGGGGCTTATTCCCGGAGCGCTGATGTTAAGATGCTGTGCTGTGCCAAAAAGTTGCGCCGCCACCACCGAGCCAAGAATGGTCAGGCCGCCGAAATAAACTGAAAGCGCCAGCCAGAAAATAATCTGCGTGATGCGGTATCCAAACATGGTGCAACTCCGATAGCACAATGACGACGATTAGTGTACCGCAATGTTCAGGATAACCATAATTCGGCGGCTGCTATAAAGCAGCTTATTGAGTTGGATCGCCTATTTATTTGCTGCGCGTGGCAGGTGCGGACAGAGACTGGGTCCAGGTGATGGCGGGCCACATTTGTGGATTGTCGTTGTGCTGTATCGGGCCGGGTGTGCTGCGGCCGTTGCGAATGTCATCTGCGAGCAGTACTTCGAGCTTATGTACAATCTGGGGGTATTGTTTGGCCACGTTAAATTGTTCGGTGATGCCCAGCCATGTGTTCATGTCGTAGAGCTGTATCGGCGGCAGGTGAGCTTCTTCGGCAGCGCTGTTGGGTAGAGTCCAGCCGCCGGAGCCGGGGCACATTTCCAGTTTCCATCGGCCATCAATAATAGCCAATGAACCGTTAATCGATGCGGTAATAACTGGAAATGACACATGCCCGCCTTTAAAAGCCGGCATGATGTTAAAACTGTCTTCCCCGGCATCGGGCGGCAACTTGTAGTGCAGGTAAGCCGCAATGGTGGCCATAAAATCCGCCAAGCTGATAGGTGAGTTATTGGTGCTGCCCGGTTTGGTAATGCCCGGCCAGTCAATGAGAAACGGCACGCGCTGTCCGCCTTCCCAAATGTCGGATTTAAACCCGCGGAAAATATAACTTGGATAGTCCCCATGGCGTTCGAGGAAATGCGTCGGGTCAACATAAGGCGCAAAGCCATTGTCGGACGTGAAGACCACCATGGTTTTATTGTCAAGGCCCTGTTGTTTCAGAGTGGCAAGCACCTTACCCACCATGGCGTCAGTTTCGATGCAGTAATCAAGGTACGCAAATGACAGACGACTTTTGCCCTGGTACGCCGGGGCTACGGCAATCGGGGTATGCGGAGAGGGCATGGCATAGTATAAGAAAAACGGGTGCGGATCATGGGCGTGCCGCACAATAAAATCGCAAGCCTGCTTGGTAAAATCGGGCAGCACGTTCACCGGGTTGTAATAAGCGCCTGCCGGGCCGGTGAGACCGTTATGAGCGCCCATCATCGCTTTGGGCATGGTGTAGATGCGGTTTACCGGCCCAACGGGCATATCGTCTTTTATGTAAACAAAGGGATACATGTCGGCGGAGCCGGCAAAGTAAAAATCAAAATCAAAGCCATTGCTCATCGGCCCGTCAAGAATCGGCTTGGCGTAATCTACGCGCGAGACATTTAACATGGAATAACCAAAGCTGTAACGGTAAGGTACCGGGGTCAAACTGTGGTAAAAATCGGGCTTGCCGTGAACGAGAGGTGGTTCGCTTGCCTTGTATTGCCAGCCGAGGCCGAGGTTCCATTTACCCACGAAGCCGGTATGGTAGCCATTATCTTTAAGGAGCGATGCAATAGTCATGCGGCCTTTTTCAATGAGAGGCGGCGCTACGCCCCAAGCTTCGCCCGCCTTCATGGCCGACCGCCACGGATCGCGCCCAGTAAGCAGGCCATATCGCGAGGGTGTGCACAAGGCGCAGGCCGCATGGGCATTGGTAAAAATCATGCCGCCGCGGCCGATGCTGTCTATATTGGGCGTTTGAATGCGATCGCCAGCGTTAAGAATGCTTACATCGCCATAGCCCATATCGTCGGCGAGAATGTAGACAATATCGGGTTTAGCCGAAGGAGTTGCTGCGGTGGCCACTGCATCGCCCGCAACTCGCCCGACGCCCATCGCGGCGGCGAGGCACGCAGCCCAGCGGATTGCGCCAAGTCCCGTGCGACCAAGACGGCCGCTTGCCGCAATATGGGATTTATGCACGGTGTTCTTTAATGTCGGTATCATCATAAAATTCCCATCCTGTAAACCGACTGGCTAAAAACCGGCGGCAGTCAAAGCAATTTAGCAAGTCGTGCCGGACAGTCAAGAAAGTTTTAGCGTAAATGCTCATTGCTGACACGCATGTTCCGGAAAATAAGATGAAAATACGCCGCCAACGCGCTGCGCCCGGAGTCTTCATCGGTGTTTGTGCTGGCTATCGGCGGGAGTGTCAACCGCGTAAAATCTTGGTTGATAAGCAGGAGGCCGCTGATGGCAAAATCTACCGTCGAAGAAATTCGCCGCCGATTCGACAACGATGTTGAGCGATTCAGCAATCTGGAAACTGGCCAGTCGGCCACCATGGACGCGCCGCTTTGTATGGACCTTGTCACGACTGCGGCCGCAACCACCAACCCCGCGGCCCGCGATCTTCTGGATGTTGGCTGCGGTGCCGGCAACTATACGCTTAAAATGCTGCAGCGCCTGCCCGCACTGCGCTGCACGCTCATGGACTTAAGTAAGCCCATGCTCGAGCGGGCGCAGCAGCGTATTACGGCCGCCGGCGGAGTTATTTCGGCGGCGATGCAAAATGATGTGCGGCAAAGTTCGTTTGCGGCCGGTTCGTTTGACATCATATTGGCGGCTGCGGTACTGCACCATTTGCGCGGCGATGAAGAATGGTTGGCGGTGTTCGGAGCCATGTATCGCTGGCTGCGGCCGGGGGGATCATTCTGGATATTTGATCATCTGCGGCACGATTCGCCGGCGGTTCAAACGCTGATGCAGCAGCGGCATGGTGAATATCTGATAAATCTTAAGGGGGGCGGCGCAGCAGGTGCGGGCTATCGTGATGCAGTATTTGCGTATATTGAAGCCGAGGACACACCGCGCCCGCTGCTCTGGCAGGTGGAGTTGCTGCGCCGCGTCGGCTTTGTACAGATTGAAATCCTGCATAAGAACGGGCCTTTCGCAGCCTTCGGCGGAAGGAAGCCCATGTAATCGCGCAATAAAAAGGCCCGCAGGGGTTATCCTGCGGGCCGTGAGCTTTTAATTGCTGCCGAATCGGGCTGCGTGCCGCCGCGGTCGGCGGTATGACGCGACCCCGTCGGGCATCAATAATCTTCGTTGTGGTTGTGGCCGCCGGCCTTCTTTTCTTCCTTTTTGGGCAAATCACTGATGATCGCGTCGGTGGTCAACAGCAAGCTTGCGATGGAAGAAGCGTTGGTCAAAGCGGTGCGTTCAACCTTGGTCGGCACAATCACGCCCATCTTGAGCATGTCGCCATATTCGTGCGTGAGGGCATTGAAACCGAAGTTGGTTTCTTTGCTTTCAAGAACCTTCTGGGCGACAATGCTGCCGTC
>JAJXZA010000282.1 GCA_021780285.1 Planctomycetota bacterium | reverse complement strand
ACCACCGCCGCATCCATGCCGCAGTGTACCTTTCCATATTACCAGCACTACCGTTTCCATCAAAATAAATCCGGCCATAAACCACACTTAACCTTGTTTCAACCTTGATGACACGCCGTATAGATCAGCTTCCTGAAATGCCTTATGTGTGTTTGCGCGTTCCGACGGGCGGCGGCAAGACTTTTTTGGCGGCGCATGCGGTCGGCATCGCTGTGCGCGAGTTGCTTCGCCAAAGTGCGGGGCTTGTCCTTTGGCTCGCGCCGACCAAAACCATCGTCGAGCAGACCCTTGCCGCCCTGAATAACCGACGCCATCCCTACCGCGAAGCGCTCGATGCCGCCTTCGGCGGTAATCTGGTGGTCACTGGGGCGCAGGGCGCTTTGTATTTGCAGCGCTCGGCCCTCGACGGAAATGCGGTGGTGATTGTTTCAACGCTGGCGGCACTGCGCGTCACCGACACCGAGGGCCGAAAATTTTACGAGGCCAACGGCAACCTGATGGCACACTTTACCGGGCTTGAGCCGCAGCAGATAATGGAATTGACCCAAAACGGGAATACCGATCCTTCATTGATTACCCCCTCGCTGGCCAACGCCATTCGCCTGCGCCACCCGATTGTCATCATGGACGAGGCGCACAATGCCCGCACACACCTGAGCTTTGACACCCTCCAGCGCTTCGGCCCGTCCTGCGTGATTGAGCTGACCGCCACCCCGGAGACTGTTCATAAGCCCCAAGCCGGTCAATTTGCCAGTAATGTCCTGCACCATGTTTCCGCGCTGGAGCTTAAAGAGGAGGCGATGATAAAGTTGCCCATTCGGCTGCACTGCCAGCCGGATTGGAAGCAGGCCGTACAGGCGGCCCTGGCCCGCCAAAACAAGCTGGAAACTGTGGCCAGGGCGGAGCAGCAGGCAACGGGCGAGTATATCCGGCCAATCGTTCTCTTTCAGGCGCAGAATTACAGCGAGCAGGAAAAGACCACCACGCCTGAGGCGCTCAAGCAGGTTCTGGTGGACGATTTTAAGATTCCTGCCGAGCAGATCGCCATTGCAACCGGAAAAAACGACGAAATCGAGGGCGTGCAAATTCTTGCCGCAGACTGTCCGCTGCGGTTCATTATCACAATACAGAAATTAAGAGAGGGGTGGGATTGTCCCTTCGCGTACATACTATGCTCGCTCTCCAGTGTTTCAACCAAAACCGCCGTCGAGCAAATTCTTGGGCGGATTTTGCGGCAACCGTACGCCACAAAAAAGGCGCATGATGAGTTAAACTGCGCTTATGCCGTAATAGCCGAATCCTCGCCCTATGAAACCGCCGGCAAGCTGGTCGAACTTTTGGAACAGAGCGCCGGGTTCTCTAAATTCGAGGCCAAAATTGCGATCGAGACGGCGCCCGATGGCGACATCGGCCCACTGTTCGGCTCGCTCATTACGGTAAATGTTGAGACCACGCCTGATTTCAGCCAGACGCCGGTAGACATTCTGGCGAAGATATCCTTTGAGCCTTCCACTAAATGCCTGACGTGGCAAGCGCAGACGCCGCCCAATGAAGGGCACGTTGCGGTGCTGCAGCGCTGTTTTGAAAACCAGGCGGACAAGCAGGCTGTTACTCTGCTTATGGCGCAGGCCCGACGGGTGCAGCTTGCCCCGGCAGCGGAAGGCGAAGCGTTCAAGGTGCCGCAACTCGCTGTGCGTGATGGAGGCCGAGTTTCCTTATTTGAAGATCAATTTCGCGAGGTGGACTGGAAGATTGCCCAGCGCGATCCCAGCCTGACCGCGCAGGAATTTTCGATGCCCAGCGGGCGGACCCAGACCGCGGTACTCGACGTGGATAAGGGCGGCCACATGGAGACCAACTTTATCGCGGAGGTGCAACAGCAGCTTGCGCTGTTTGAACGCGGCCCCAAGACAATAGCGGAACTTGTGTATTGGCTGTGCAAGGAAGTTCCGTCGCCGGATTTGGTGCACAGCGAAAAGGCCGCATTCCTGAACGCCTTGGTTGTCCATCTGATGGAAAAGCGGGGTATGGCGCTTCAGGAACTTGTCTCGGCCCGGTATGGTCTGCTGGATGCCGCCGCTCGCAAAATAGATTCGTACCGCCGCGCGGCGCTAACGGAATCGTACCAGCGATATCTGCAGCCGCAGTGTTCGACTCCGCTGGAGGTGTCACCTGATGTGTGCTTTACATTTCCGATGCGGTCAACCTACCCGGCCTCGCAGCTCTACGAAGGCCCGCTCAAATTCGACCGGCATTATTACCGTGGCGTCGCGCAAATGAACCGCGAGGAAGCATTGTGCGCGGCACGGATTGATAAACACCCGCTGGTGAAGTTCTGGGTTCGCAATCTAACGCGTCCTGATTTTGCCTTCTGGTTGCCCACCTCCACCGACCGATTCTATCCAGATTTCGTTGCCCAGCTAAACGACGGCCGGTTCCTAGTGGTGGAGTACAAGGGCGAAGGATGGGCTGACAGCGGCGATACGGCCGAAAAAGCCGCGATTGGCGAACTGTGGGCGATGCGCAGCGGGGGGAAGTGCCTGTTTCGGCTGGTTACCAAGGAAGATATGGATCCCGTCCTCGACGCGATCGCGTAGCAGCAGGTTTGCGGCTTCGAGGGTTCCGTCCTCATCTTTTGGCAACCGATGCGGGCCGGAAGCCTACATCACAATCATTGGCGTGATTGCGGAGGGGGTAGCAGCCCGCACCGGCTTCCACCGCCTGCTTACTGCCCTCTGAATCCATTGCTCAACCGCTCACCGGCTCGCGCGGCGTAGCCGCACCATACACCGCCTATAAACACAACACGCGCCCCAGCCTGCCTCGGCAGCGCAAATATTTGACAAACAGATACCCCGCCCGCGCCGCACCGTTGAGGCATGGATGCCGAAATCCCGATATGGCAAGGAACCAAAGATCGGGAAGGCACGGATGCCGAAATCCTCCCGGCGCTGGCCGGGACAGGTCTCTACGAGTAGGAACACCATCTATCGGGATGTGCCAAAAACCTCGTCGCCCAGCCCCCTGTAAAAATCTCAGCGATCTCAGCGGCCCCGCGCGCGACCAACGTAATCCCATCGTCCCATTAATAAAACTTCGTGTCTTTGTGGCTTTGTGGTAAAAAATCCGTCGTGCAGCGCCCGCTCCACCCGCCACTTTCTCCATCTACTCTCTTGCGGCACAACTGCCGCATGCCGGGCCTACTATCACTACATGCTCAAACTCCTTTCCCATCAGTCTTCTCGCCGCAGCAGCGGCGCCATGCTCTACTGTCAACTGCTCCACTGTTCAACTGCTCTCGCGGCCCGCAGGCCGCGCGCATCTTGGCATCCTTCAAAGATTTCCCTTATTTTCCGCACTTTTGCAAAAACCGATCTTGGCATCCTTCAGGAAAACCCCAATGTTTTGCCGCTTTTAACTTGGCATCCTTCAAAACCGCGCAATATCCATGCGGGTTTGCTCACGCACGCCGCACCCAAAAACACCCCTTTTTTGCCTCCCAACCCCGCCGATCTTGGCATTCTTCATCAAAACCCCAATGTTTTGCCACTTTTAACTTGGCATCCTTCAAAACCACCCAATATCCATGCATGTTTTCTCACAGCCAAACTCTCAAAAAGCACTGTTTTTTCTCCCGCCCACACCACAACTTGGCATCCTTCAAAAATAACCAATTCCCCATCGCGGCAGCACAGCGACCGCGCCCAAAAGCGCAGCATCAAAAAAATATTAAAAAATCTCCGCGCTCTCTTGCGTCTCTGCGCGCTATCCCGCGGCGCAGCCGCCCCATATACCGCCTACAAATACAACATGCGGCCGAGCCTGCCTCGGCACCGCGCGTATTTTGACAATTAAATACCCCGCCCGCGCTCCAGCGCCCCGACGCGGCAGCGCAGCGATCCGCGCCCCAAGCTCTTGAGGCATGGATGCCGAAATCCCGATGCGGCACGGAGCCGCCAATCGGGATACTTACTCCTTTCTCAATCTACTCTCTCGCGGCCCGCAGGCCGCGCTGCGCTCATCTGTTCAACTGCTCCACCTTCTACTGCTCTGACACCCCCCCTACCCCTACATAACTTGGCCAGGTTGGCCAACTTGCTCCAAAAAACCCTATATTCATTGATTAAAGTTGTGATCACGCCCCAAAAAATAACTTGGCCAACTTGGCCAACTTGGCCAGGTTGCTCACGCCGGCCGAAGCACACACGACAAAACTGGGTGTTAATAGTGCGACTGCGGTGAGTTTGAATCAAAGCGAAGCGTATTGCCGGCAGCGGGGCTGGTGCGGAGGACCTCGGCAACCATAGATGCGTAGCTGCGGCTTTCGGCGGGCAGGTTATCGAGAGCCAGGCGGCGGCGCACGGCAAGAACCGCCGCTTCGCTGGGGCCTTCAATTTCAATAAAGCGACCCAGTCGCGGCAGTTCATCAAGCTCGACGCGACAATCGGCCAGCAACCAGGACTGGCGGCGTTTTTCAAACGCCATTTTTCGCACGAACCCCAGCGCCAGCAGAAACGGTTCGGCGGCTTCGGGCGGAGATGCGTAAAAATCAATGCTCGGCCGATTGTGCATAAGGGCCGAAACGCCGGGGCCTTTCCAGGTGATGAGCGTTTGGGGTGGGGCCGCGTTGTTGGGTGCGTGCTCGATGCGCACACGCAGCCCCTGGCCGGCCTGGCGCAGAGAGTTGTCGGGTCGGTCATAAAAAATATTAAGCTCACGCGTATCGCCAAGCAGGCGGGCGGAATGAGCCAGCAGCGTTTGGCGTACCTGATGATGATCGCCAACAGGCAATTTGAGTTCAATTTCCACGTTTTGCATTTTGAGTGTTCACCGCGAAAAGCATTTGATTAACGGAACAGCGCGAGGCTGACGGTTTGACCGTGAATGAAGTTGCGGCCGCCAACCGGCCCAAACTCACCTGCACAGAAAAAGCCCGCCATCGGCAGAGGCCCCAGCACGCTGCGTACAGTTTTAACGTCATGATGCGGGGAACCAAAAAGTTGAGTGCCGCGGCCATTGCAACTGAACATCAAAAGCCCGGTTGGGGGGCTGGCCAGCAGCAGTTCGCCCTGAAGCAGAAGTTTAAGGTCTTCGTCAGCGGTTTGCTGATCTTGCACATGAAATTGTACAGTTTGGCCGGCGCGTACCACGTCCCCGATGGCCAAAGCCCCGGTTTGCTTTTGCATGCCCACAATGTTACGAACCAGAAAATCGCCGCGTCCAAAATAATCTTTGCGTTCGTCTATGACGCGGCCAATCTGCAGGCCGCGCTGTTCAACAAGCTGGCGGTCTTCGGGCGAGAGCTCCTGGAGCATGCGGGCGATGACCTGCAGCGGAGGTATATCGTCAAGGCGCTCGATGAGATTATCGTGCCCTTGAGTAATGGCAAAGCTCGGGCCGATAGGGCGGCATCCCTGCGATACGACGCAGTCAACCTGCAGCGGGCCGGTAATCGAAACCCCTACCACGCCCGACGAAACCATGCGGTCGTTGACGGCCAACCGGTTAAGACCTGGCTGCCGGGCGCCGCTGGCCATGCCGCCCATCACCGGAGCCGACGGAAATTCGCGTGAGCAAGCATCGAGGAGTTGCACCACCGGGGTGGTGAATGGGTCTCCAAGCATAATAAACAATCGCAGGTCTGAACCGGCCTCCAGCCGTGAGTGCAGCGTGGTTGGTTCGCCTAGCAGTTCCGGCCATTCTTCATCGGCAAAATGAAAGCTGTCGAGTGTTGCCCCGGGCAGCGAAAGAGCCATGGCCGAAATGGCCGCCGTCCGTTCTACTTCCAGGTCTCGACCCAGCACGCTTTCGGCTGTGCATGCCAGAAGATGCCGCGGTTGTAGTTCGCGTTGCAGATTTTCCATGATGTCGGCAAAGTGCGGCTGCAAGGGCATGGTAACAAACACCGTCACCAAATCAGCCGGGGCATCGGTTAGTCCCTTTCGCAACTGTTCGGCAATGTCGCCGGCGGCCAGGGCATAGTCGTGATTGGCGGCAACGGCATCGGCTAGCTTCATGTGCAATCCTTAATGGAACCCGGGCCAGTAATAGCGTGCTGGCATGCGCAGTATAGACTTTATCCGCGGCAGAGCCAATAAATGACCGAGTGTGTTTGCTTGGGCCGCGAGTGTGGTAAGGAGGATGCCGCTCCTACATAAATGCAGGGCAGGTTGAATAACGGTAGGGGGGGTGTTTAGAGCTTTTCTAATTCCGCGATGATGTCGAGCATCGCCTTTTTGCCATCCGCAAAATACATCAGACAATTGCGGGCCGCGAAGAGTGGATTGGGTATGCCGGCAAATCCGGGGCTGAGGCTGCGCTTAATGACGATCACGGTTCCCGCTTTATCAACGTTGATGATGGGCATGCCGGCAATCGGGCTGTTGGGGTTGTCGCGGGCGTCGGGGTTTACCACGTCGTTGGCTCCATTAACGATGGCGACATCTATATTTTCCATTTCGGGGTTGATTTGGTCCATCTCTTTAAGGTTGTCGTAGGGGATGTCGGCTTCGGCCAGCAGCACATTCATGTGGCCGGGCATGCGGCCCGCCACGGGATGAATGCCGAACTGGACGTCAACCGACCTTTCCTGCAGCAAGTTAAAAAGCTGCCCGGTGGCATGCTGGGCCTGTGCCACCGCAAGGCCGTAGCCTGGCACAATTACCACGCGGATTGCGCCGTCAAGAATGGCCGCAACTTCTTCTGCATTTACGCTCTTAATATTGCCGCCATATATGTCGTCGGCCTTCTGCGCCTTGCCGGCCTGCACCTGTCCGAAGAGTACGTTAACGAATGAGCGGTTCATGGCTTTGCACATAATCATCGAAAGAATAAAGCCCGACGAACCTTCCAATGCGCCCCCGATGATGAGCAGTTTGTTGTTAATGACAAAGCCCATGGCCGAGGCCGAAAGCCCGGCATAGCTGTTGAGCAAAGCGATAACCGTTGGCATATCGCCGCCGCCGATGGGCATAATCAAAAGTACACCGAAGAGCAGGCACAATGCGACAAAAATTGGAAACACCAGCGCATTGGCCGGGTACAACACCACCAAGGCTCCGGCAATTACCGATGCGCCCAAGGTGGCAATACTCACGAAGTTTTGGAAGGGATAGCTCATCGGAGCCGTCGGCAGAATTTCTTGCAGTTTGCCGGCCGCGACTATGCTGCCCGTAAATGTCAGATACCCCAACAGGCTCTCGAAGCCGATGGCGATGAGGGTGGATGTTCCCAGGGCGGTACCGTGGGCGTAGTATTCGGCCGTACCAACCAATGCCGCGGCCAAAGCGCCAAAGGCATGGAACATGGCAATCTGCTGGGGAACGGCGGTCATGGGAACGACCAGCGCCACGGGAATGGCGGCGATGACGCCGACAAGTCCGGCAACCAAAATCCATTGGTAATGGCGTACTTCGGGCAGGAACAAAGTGGCAATGATGGCAGCCGCCATACCAATTTCGCCTGCAAGCACGCCGACACGAGCGGTTCGCGGCGTGCTGAGCCATTTGAGCGATAGTGCAAAGAGTATCGCGGCTGCAAGGTAAATCAGGACTACATAAGATGGCATGGGGGCATGATGCCCGCCAAGGAGAGCGGTGTTAAGGCCGGCGGCGAATATAGGAGCAGAGCAATCAACCACGGTTTGGCTCCTGGGGTTGAGGTGAATGTTGGCCGGGTGAATGGGCGGGCGGTTTGACGGTACGCTTCTTAAACATTTTAAGCATGCGGTCGGTCATCAAGAAACCGCCGACGACATTAATCATCGCGGCGGTAATAGCGATAGAACCAAGCACCACGACCAAGGCGGGGTTATGGCTGACGCCCGTAACGGCAATAGCACCGACGACGGAAATGGCGGAGATGGCGTTGGTAAGCGACATAAGCGGTGTATGAAGCTGCGGCGACACCCGTCGCACCACTTCGTAGCCTAAGAACGCGGCCAGAGCAAAGACAAACAAATTTGATTCAAGGTTGGCATCCATGGGCTTCCCTTTCGATACGATGCGACGGCCTGCTTGCGACTATTTCTCGCCGTGCGCTGCCGTCGGGGTCTCAAGGAGGTTTTTCACACGCTCGTTAACTATTTCTCCATCCTTCAATACCAGCATTTCGCGGGTGATTTGATCGTTTGTGTCGAGGGCGATGTTGCCATCTTTTACCAGATGTTTAAGCAAATTGGCCACGTTGCTGGCGTACATTTGGCTGGCATGCACGGGGGCTTCGGCAACAATGTTGGTTGGGCCAAGAATTGTTACGCCGCCGACTTCTATGACCTCATCGGCCCGCGTGAGTTCACAATTGCCGCCACGCGCGGCCGCCAGGTCAACAATCACCGAACCCGGCGCCATAGCCTGCACCATGTCGCGCGTCACCAGAATGGGCGCCTTTTTACCCGGTA
>JAJXZA010000381.1 GCA_021780285.1 Planctomycetota bacterium | reverse complement strand
ACTCGAAAACGGGGTTGCGCCCAAAGCGTGCGTGTAAAGCCTGTGGGCTGCATGGGGCTGTGTTGCAATGGTCCGTTGGTTCGCGTGGATGATCGGTTGTACCAAAACGTTACACCTGCCGATGCCGGCGAAATTATAGCCTCGCTGAACGGGCCCGTTGTGGAGCGACTGGTCTGCGATACACAGCACCCATTTTTCACGAAACAAAAACTTGTGGTGCGCGAAAACTCCGGTCGTACCGATCCGGAGGATATTGCCGACTGCATTGGGCACGGTGCGTATCAGTCGCTGCTCAAGGCACTTACAAGCATGAGTCCCCAGCAGGTTGTTGCCGAAATATCAGAGTCGGGCCTACGCGGACGCGGCGGGGCTGGCTTCCCCACTGGGCTTAAATGGGCCACGGTCGCCAAAGCCGGTGGAACACGCAAGTATGTGATCTGCAATGGCGATGAGGGCGACCCTGGTGCTTTCATGGACCGCAGCGTTATGGAGGGCGATCCGCACCGGGTACTGGAAGGTATGGCCATCGCCGCCTACGCAGTTGGGGCTGAGCAGGGAGTTATATATGTGCGGGCGGAGTATCCGTTGGCGGTCAAACGATTGAATAAGGCTATTAATCAGGCGAGGAGGCAGGACCTGATTGGCCACGAAATCTTCGGCACCAAGTTTAACTTTAATGTTGAGGTAAGGTTGGGCGCTGGGGCATTCGTTTGCGGCGAAGAGACTGCGCTCATAGCCAGTGTGGAAGGCAATCGTGGGGTGCCGCGTCCGAGGCCGCCGTATCCCGCGAATAAAGGGCTTCATGGCTGCCCAACGCTGATAAACAATGTTGAAACCTACGCCAACATACCGGCCATTATTAACCATGGCGCTGCCTGGTTTGCAGACATGGGCACCGAAAAGAGCAAAGGTACCAAGGTTTTTGCGCTAACCGGCAAGATTAAAAACTCCGGCCTTATTGAAGTGCCGATGGGCATTACGCTGCGGGAAATTATTTTTGACATTGCCGGCGGAATTCCGGACGGAAAAGCTTTCAAGGCCGTTCAAACCGGTGGCCCCTCGGGAGGATGTATACCCGCGGCCCATCTGGACCTGCCGGTAGAGTACGAGTCGCTGATGAAACTTGGGTCCATTATGGGTTCAGGCGGCATGATCGTAATGGATGAGACCAGCAACATGGTGGATGTAGCGCGGTTTTTCATGGAGTTCTGCATGACCGAAAGCTGCGGCAAATGCGTGCCATGTCGCGTGGGCACTTATGAAATGCACGAATTGCTGGATCGCATCTGCCGAGGAGAAGGCTCACCGCACGATTTGGTGCTGCTGAAAGAATTGTGCGACATGGTTAAGCAAACGAGTCTGTGTGGACTTGGTCAGTCGGCGCCGAATCCGGTGCTTAGCACGCTGCGTTTTTTTGAAGATGAATATCTGGCGCTCATCCAACAGGCGCAGCAGCGCCGGGATCAGGAAGACCGTATTGCGGATGAACGCCACCTTTCCTTGGAGGTTTTGCCATGATTACCCAGGTTAATTCTTCTGTGGAATCGCTTACCTTGCGAATCAACGGCAAGGATGTGAGTTGCCGCGCAGGCGATACCGTGCTGCAGGCCGTGCGCGACAATGGCATGGAGCTGCCAACGCTGTGCTGGTTAGAGGGCCTGACTGTCTGGGGCGGCTGCCGCCTGTGCATGGTGGAAATAGCTGGCTCGCCAAAGCTTCACGCTGCCTGCGCCACCGCTTGCCAGGAGGGCATGGAAGTGCAAACCAATTCTGATCGGTTGCACCGTTATCGGCGTATGATTGTGGAACTGCTGTTGGCCGAACGCAATCACATCTGTTCGGTTTGCGTCAGCAATGGGCATTGCGAACTCCAGAGCTTGGCACAAAAGCTGGGCATTGACCATGTGCGCTTTGCATACCGAAATCCGCAGCTTGAAGTTGATAACTCGCATGATCGGATGCGGCTTGATCATAACCGTTGCATTTTGTGTACGCGGTGCGTGCGCGTGTGCGCGGAGGTGGAGGGCGCCCGCACCAAAGATATCAAGGGGCGGGGCGTGTTGGCCGCGGTCATTCATGATCTTGACCAGCCTTGGGGAGAGAGCGAAACGTGCACAAGTTGCGGAAAGTGCGTCAACGTATGCCCAACTGGTGCTTTGACGCATCGCGGCGTTGCGGTTGGCGAAATGACCAAAAAGCTTTCATTTCTGCCTTATTTAACCCTTATGCGGGAGGCTAATCCATGACCGAATCCAACAAAAAACCGACGGTAGCCACAGTGTGGCTGGATGGTTGTTCGGGATGTCACATGAGCCTGCTCGACCTGGATGAACGTTTGATCACATTGGCGGGACTTGTGGATGTGCTTCACTCGCCGGTGGTGGATGACAAAAACTTTCCCGCCCGGGTTGATCTTACTCTGGTCGAGGGTGCGGTGAGTTCCGAGGAAGATTATCGCAAGGCCCGCATGATTCGCGCACGCAGCGCCTGCGTGCTGTCGCTAGGTGACTGCGCCGTTACCGGCAATGTGCCTGCCATGCGCAATTGTTTCGACCGTGCCTCGCTTTTTGAGCGAGCGTACGTTGAAAACGCTTCGCACCCGCCGGAGCCTGGGCAGAGGCGGGTGGGTTTGCCGGTTTTAGGTGTGCCACCCCTGAGGCCGAAGGCTGTTCCACTGCATCAGGTGATCAAGGTGGATGTGTATGTTCCCGGTTGCCCGCCGCCGGCAAATGCAATCTGGTTTGCACTATCAGAAATCCTCGCGGGCCGGATGCCCAGCATTACCGAGGTGACGCGTTTTGGGCTTTAAGCCAGTGACTTGAGCATGGCTGTACAGGAGGTAAATGTATGAACCGTACGATTACAATTGAAGGCGTAACCCGCATTGAAGGCCACGCCTGCATAACTATTCAGCTTGATGAAGCCGGCAAAGTGGCAGACGCGCAATTTCATGTTACGCAATTCCGTGGTTTTGAGAAATTTGTGGAAGGCCGACCTCTTACCGAAATGCCCGCCATTATGGCCCGCATCTGCGGGATTTGTCCGGTAAGCCACCTGATGGCGTCAAGCAAAGCCTGCGATGATCTGCTGGCGGTCGAAATTCCGCCGAATGCGGCTCGTTTGCGGCGCATTATGAACCTGGCGCAGCTTGTACAGAGCCATGCCCTGTCGTTTTTCCATCTATCGAGTCCAGACTTGATTTTTGGCATGGATGGCGATCCAGCGAAGCGAAATATTTTCGGCCTCATTCAAGACCACCCCGATTTCGCCCGCGATGGTATTATGCTGCGGAAATTCGGTCAGGATATCATCGGTCTGCTGGGCGGCAAGAAAATCCATCCCGCATGGACTGTTCCCGGCGGGGTTAATGCACCGTTGACACAGGAACATCGAGACCAGATTGCCTCCATGATTCCTGATGCGCTGGCCCGTGCTTTGAGGGCTGCGGAATATTTTCAGCGTGTGCGCGACTGTTATCCCGCCGAGGTGGATGACTTCGCCAATTTCCCCACAATGTTTGTGGGGCTGGTTTCTGCCGATAGATTGTTGGAGCATTATGACGGCACCTTGCTGTTTTCGGATGAACACGGCGCCCCAGTAGCTGAACTTCGTGAACCGCGCGGGTACGCCTCGCTTATTGCCGAAGCCGTTGAAAAGCATTCGTTTTTAAAGTCGCCTTATTTTCGGCCGCGGGGTTATCCGCATGGTATCTATCGGGTTGGTCCGCTGGCGCGTTTGGTGTTGGCGGAAGGATGTGGCACGCCGCTGGCTGATCGGGAACTGGATATCTTTCGGCAGAGGCTGGGGCGTGCTCCACAGAGCAGCTTTCATTACCACTGGGCGCGGCTGATTGAAATCATCTACGGCATTGAAATGCTCCAGCGGCTGCTGGAGCATCCCGATATTCTGAGTGAGCATGTGCGTGCCCGCGCGCGGCCCAATAAACTGGAAGGCGTGGGCATCTCGGAAGCGCCACGCGGCACACTGATTCATCACTACCGCATTGACGAAAACGGATTGATGCGTTGGGCCAATCTCATTATTGCCACCGGCAACAACAATCTTGCCATGAATCGCGGTGTGCTTCAGGTCGCGCGGCGGTTTGTGGATGGCAATCGTCTGCAGGAAGGTATGCTCAACCGGGTTGAGGCGGTCATCCGCTGCTTTGATCCATGCCTTAGCTGCTCTACCCATGCGCTGGGACAAATGCCTCTGCGCATTGAATTATTGACCGCCCAAGGGGAGGTGTGCGATGCGCTCCAAAGACAAGATTAACCGACCGATTGAACTCGACACGCTCGTAATTGGCTATGGAAATCCGATGCGCGGTGATGACGGCGCCGGGCCTGCTCTTGCCGAGCAGTTGTCGGAAAGATTACAGCCATGGGGCTGTGGCCGCGTGAAGTGCATAAGCTGTATGCAACTTACGCCGGAACTTGCCGGCGATATTGCCGCTGCCCGACGGGTTGTATTCGTGGATGCAAGCCTGGACATTGCCCCGGGCCATGTGGCGATTCGACGGGTTACGCCAAAGTCGCCTGCCAACAATTTCAGCCATCATCTTTCGCCGGGCGCTATGCTTTATCTGTGCCGACGGGCACTCAATGCCGAGCCTGATGCATGGGTAGTGGCTATTGGCGTGGAGTCCATGCAGATTGGCGACGTGCTGAGCCTGCTGGCCGCCAAGGCGGTGGATCGGCTGGCTCGCCATCTGGCATATCGGCTGGTGCGGCCGCGTAAGCCGGCGACGCAAGCACACCCCTCCGCGCAACAAGGTCGCCGAACCAAACGCCAGTCGTTGTAACAACCTAACAAAAGGATAGATTATGAAAAGCCATAACTTAATACCTGTTGACGGCAATGAGGCGGCGGCTGACGTGGCATACCGTCTAAGTGAAATGGTTGCGTTGTACCCGATCACGCCTGCCAGCGCTATGGGGGAACTGGCCGACGAATGGGCCGCGCGCGGTCGCGAGAACCTTTTTGGCTCTATTCCGCGCGTTGTGGAAATGCAGAGCGAGGCGGGCGCTATTGGCGCCGTGCACGGTGGTCTGCAAGCGGGTGTGCTGTGCACAACTTTTACCGCCTCGCAGGGATTGCTGCTGATGATTCCCAACATGTACAAAATAGCCGGGGAATTGACTCCATTTGTCATGCATGTGGCGGCGCGGTCGCTGGCTACGCACGCTCTGTCAATTTTTGGCGATCATTCTGACGTTATGGCATGCCGCCAAACCGGCTTTGCCATGCTTGCTTCTTCCAGTGTGCAGGAAGCGCATGATCAAGCAGCCATCGCCACGGCCGCAACACTGAAATCGCGTGTGCCATTTGTGCATTTCTTTGATGGTTTTCGCACCTCGCATGAAATTAACTGTATTGAGCCGCTTCAAGATGAGCATCTTCGCCTTTTTGTTGACCAGGCCGATATTGCCGCCCATCGCGCTCGTGGGCTTACGCCCGACAAACCGGTTCTGCGCGGTACAGCACAGAACCCGGACGTTTTCTTTCAGGCTCGCGAGGCGGCTAATCCATTTTATCAGTCGCTGGGTGTTTTGATTGAAAGCCAAATGCAGCGATTTGCGGAAATAACCGGCCGCCGGTATCAACCTTATCAATACGTCGGATCGCCGGACGCAACCAATGTAATTATAGCCATGGGATCGGGCGCACAGACGGTTGCACAAACGGTTCGGTGGCTTAATAGTCAGGGCCAATCCTGCGGTTGCGTGATTGTGCGTATGTATCGGCCATTTGCCAGTTCGATGTTCGTCGGCGTCCTGCCACCCACGGTCAAACGGATTGCCGTCCTCGATCGTTGTAAAGAGCCTGGTTCTCTTGGTGAACCCCTCTATCAGGATGTGCTTACATCGCTCATAGAAGCCAGGGATTCAGGCTTAGTGCCCGAGATTCCGCTGGTTAGCGGAGGTCGCTATGGCCTGTCCAGCAAAGAGTTTACGCCGGCCATGGTGCGAGCCATATTTGATGAGCTATCTCGTTCAGAACCTCGCAGGCATTTTACCGTCGGCATTGTGGATGATGTCACGCGGCTTTCGCTGCCCGTGCAGGAATCGCTTGACATTGAACCGGCTGATACGTTTCGGGCGCTATTTTATGGCCTCGGCTCGGACGGAACTGTTGGCGCCAACAAAAACTCCATTAAGATTATAGCACAGGAAACGGGCCGCAGCGCCCAGGCATATTTTGTCTACGACTCGAAAAAATCGGGCGCACTGACGGTATCGCACCTGCGTTTTGGCCCCACTGCCATATGTGCACCGTATCTGATTGAACAAGCTGATTTTATTGCATGCCATCAGTTTGAATTTTTAGAAAAGATGGATATTGTCGAGCATCTCAAACCCGGAGGCGTTGTTCTGCTTAACGCACCCTGGTCGCCGCAGGACCTTTGGCCGCATCTGCCCTTGGAAGTGCAGGAGTCGCTTATCGCACGGCGGGCGCGTGTATTTGCGATTGACGCCGGGGCAGTCGCCCGCGAGGCGGGTATGGGACGGCGTATCAATACCATCATGCAAACCTGCTTCTTCGCGATATCCGGCGTTTTGGCCCGCGACGAGGCGATTGCCGCGATCAAGCGGGCCATCAGCAAAACATATGCTAAACGCGGCGACGAGGTGGTGCGCCGCAACTTCGCTGCGGTTGATGCGGCATTAGCCCAACTCCATGAGATTGCGTTGCCGGCGCAGGCCGACTCTACCTTCCATCAAACAGGCTATTTCCAGCAGGCAATGCCGGAGTTTACCGCACGCGTGCAGGCCGTAATGATGGCGGGCAAGGGCGACAGCCTGCCGGTGAGTGCTTTTCCGGTGGATGGCACATGGCCGACAGGCACCACCCGTTGGGAAAAGCGCAATATTGCCGAGGAGATTCCGGTTTGGGACCCCACGCTGTGCATTCAATGCAATAAGTGCTCCTTTGTATGTCCGCATGCCGCCATACGCGCCAAGGTCTGCGTATCCGAAGACCTTGCCGGAGCGCCGGCTGAGTTTCTCACTGCGGCGTATAAGGCACCTGACTTTAAAGGTATGCGTTATGTGCTTCAGGTTGCCCCGGAAGACTGCACTGGTTGCGGCCTGTGCATTCAGATTTGTCCCGCCAAAGATAAAGCCAACCCGCGCGTTAAAGCGATCGGCGCCATGCCGCGGCTAAACGTGCTGGATCGCGAGAAGTCCCGGTACGACTTCTTCCTATCGTTGCCGGAGGTTGACCGCACCGCTATTACACGGCTGGATGCCAAGTCCAGCCAATTCATGCTGCCTCTGTTTGAGTATTCGGGCGCTTGCGCCGGTTGCGGCGAAACTCCGTACATCAAATTGCTGACGCAACTTTTTGGCGATCGGCTGGTAATAGCCAACGCTACCGGTTGCTCGTCCATTTATAGCGGGAACCTGCCCACAACGCCCTATGCCCACGACGCAAAGGGACGAGGGCCGGCATGGAATAACTCGCTCTTTGAGGATAATGCCGAATTCGGGTTGGGGCTTGCAATGGGCACGGGTGCTCGCACCAGTCAGGCAAGACGGCTTTTGCAGGAGCTTACACCTGTGCTCGGCCACGCGATTGTAAATGAAATGCTCTCGGCTCCGCAGGCTACCGAGGCGGATATAGTTCAGCAGCGGGATCGCGTAGAGCAATTACGGCAGCGGCTGAAAACGGTTGCTGAACCGGCAGCCAGGCTCCTTGAAACGTTTGCCGACTATCTTTTAGAAAAATCTGTTTGGATTATTGGCGGCGATGGATGGGCTTATGATATCGGCTACGGCGGCCTGGATCATGTGCTGAGCTTGTCGGAAAAGGTTCGCATTCTGGTTCTGGACACTGAGGTGTATTCCAACACGGGCGGCCAAAGCTCCAAGAGTACGCCCATCGGCGCGGCGGCCAAATTTGCCGCACTGGGCAAAGCCACGCAGAAGAAAGACCTGGGTCTTATGGCAATGAGTTACCGCCACGCCTACGTGGCGAGTGTTGCCTTTGGCGCTAACGACAATCAGACTGTCAAAGCGTTTGCGGAGGCCAATGCCTTCCCCGGCCCGTCAATTATTATTGCCTATGCGCATTGCATAGCACACGGATACGACTTGCGCTTTGGTTGCGAACAGCAGAAGCTCGCCGTGGACAGCGGCATTTGGCCATTGTATCGGTACGATCCACGATTGATAGGCCAGGGTAAGCCGCCGCTCCAAATAGACAGCCCGGTCGTTCGCGCGGCTGTCAGCGACTATCTTCGCAACGAAACACGCTTTGCCATGGTGGAAAAAATTGACCCGAAGCGCTTTCATGAGTTGGGTCAGGCTGCAGCGCGCAACACCACGGAACGACTCGCTCTCTATCACGAACTCGCACATATTGCTTATCCGGCTGGCAGCAATGGCAGTACCACCGATGAAAAG
>JAJXZA010000302.1 GCA_021780285.1 Planctomycetota bacterium | reverse complement strand
CAATCGTTTATGAGCGTGAAGTTGCGGTGGATGAATCGGTCCTGCCGACTCACGCGTAATTATTAAATTTGGCTAGTCGGAGGGCTCGCTTGCCCGTCGGGAGCATCGGCAGTTCGGTTGAGGCCGACACCAGCACAATCTATATTGAAGGATCGGGGCTGGTTACGCCCATGGGCGCATCCCCTGCGGAGGTACTCGGTGCAATCACCGCGGGCCGGCGCTTGACCAATGGCGGCGTGGTGGAAGGCTTGCCAGAGTTGCTGCAAGCCTTGGCGCCATCGGTGCATGAGAGTTGCTTTGCAAAGACCGACTCGCTGGATGTGACCCGATTGGACCGGTCAATTGCTCTCGCCTTGGGGGCGTCTGTTTATGCTGTGAGGGATGCCGGCTGGTCCGCCGCGGACTTAGCTGCGCCGGATACGCACTTGTTTGCGGCCACCAGCAAAGGCCCGGTGTTGACTCAGCTCGATGCGCTGCGGCAACTGCGAGGGAACGATTTTTCATCATTTGATCGTGCAACGGCTTGGCAGATTGCCCTCGGGCCAGCCGCGATGGCTTGCTGGGTTGGCGACTATATTGGGGTTGGCGGGCCGCGGCATACGACGGTTGGGGCCTGTGCCGGTTCGCTGCTGGCTGTGCATAGAGCAGCTGCTGAGTTAAGGCGTGGTACGTGTAAAAGAGCTATTGTGATCGCCGCCGACGCGTCACTTCACCCACTGTTTGAAGCAAGTTTTGGTAATTTGGGCGTGCTGGCGCCGGCTGACGAACGGGGACGGCGATTTTGTACTGCCATGGACGAAAAGCCGGGGGGATTCTTCATCAGTGAAGCGGCTGGCGCAATATGTATGACTGCGCAGCTCGGTGCCAAGAGTCTGGTCACAACCGGGCACAGAGGTGCACGCGGCGTCGTATTGCAGCAGACTTGGAGCGGTGCCGATGCAACGCATCTTATTGCGACTGATCCTGAAGCCAGAGCGCTGCGAAGGGGTTTGAGCCACTGTAAGGGCAGCGGTTCGCCGGCATTCGTGCATGCTCACGCCACAGGCACCGCACACGATCAATACGAGCTTGCGGCCATCCACGACGCTTACGGAGCGGCCGTTGAGGTGTTTTCTCACAAACGCTGGCTCGGTCATTCACTGGGCGCCGCCGGCCTGGTGGCATTGGTGCTGTCCGTGCAATGCCATCGCCGTTGCATGAGTTTAGGGGATAAAGCGCTAGCAAGTGATGCCGAAAGTGTCACTATTGGACAGGGGTTTGGAGGGCATATTGGCATTTGCCGCCTGGCTTCTATGAGCAGTTAATAGCAGTATCGAGGGGGGCCGCGCACCAGTGGGCCTAAGTTTATTAAGTTTCACACTTTCGGCTACTATATGCGGGGAGTTTGATCGGCACCCCGTGCCTACGACAGGGGGTTGGCGGAGAGCAGACGGCCGTAGGTGTAATACAGGGGTAAGTTCATGCGAATTGCAATGGCTCAACTAAATCCGGTCGTGGGTGATATTGCGGGTAATACCCAAAATATTCTCCATGCCATTGCAACAGCCAAGGAACAGGGCGCCGGCCTGGTCATATTTTCGGAACTGGCGGTAATTGGGTATCCACCAAGAGACTTGCTGCTAAAGCCGGTGGTACTGGAGCAGATGGCGGCAGCGATAGATCACATTTCCCGGCAATGTGCGGGCATCACGGCACTGGTGGGTTTTGTGGAGCAGAATACGGCGGCTGTGGGCAGAACTCTGCGCAACGCAGCGGCATTTTTACGGGATGGAGCGATCATTGCTAAAGGGTATAAGAGCCTCCTGCCAACCTACGATGTTTTTGATGAGACTCGCTACTTTGAGCCGGCACCGCAATTGCAAATTGTTCCATTCGAGAATCATAAGATCGGGGTCTCCATCTGCGAGGACTTGTGGAATGACGAGCAGGTTGTGGCGCGGCAACTGTATCCGGTTAATCCAGTGGCACGAATGGCCGAGGCCGGCGCCGACATGCTGGTCAACTTGAGTGCATCGCCGTATGTCATGGGAAAAAATGCCTTCCGCCGCAAGCTCATCGCTCACCAGGCGCAGCGTTGGAAGCTGCCGGTGGTATATGTCAATCAGGTTGGCGCAAATGATGAGCTTATTTTTGACGGCAACTCAATGGCGGTGGATGCCAACGGCCGCATGTTGGCGCAAGCGAAGGATTTTGAGGAAGATATTGTAACTTTTGACCTTCCTGCTCGGGACACGAACCAGGAGTTGCTTGAACCCCGCCAAGGCATAGAGTCGCTGCATGCGGCGCTGGTGATGGGGCTTCGGGACTATGCCGGCAAATGCGGGTTTGCCAAGGTTGTTCTTGGGCTTTCAGGCGGCATTGACTCCGCGGTGGTGGCGGCTATCGCTGTTGAAGCATTAGGTCCTCTGAATGTGTTGGGCGTGGCACTGCCTTCACGATACAACAGCGAACAAAGCCTCGTGGATGCACGTCAGCTCGCCGAAGCTCTGGCGATAAAGCTGGATATCATACCTATTGAGGAGGCGCATCACGCCATGGAGCACACGTTGGAGGGGATATTTAAGGGAACGCAAACCGGGCTTGCGGAAGAGAACATTCAGGCGCGGCTACGCGGAAACATCCTCATGGCGTTGTCCAATAAATTCGGATACCTTCTGCTCACCACAGGTAATAAGAGTGAAATAGCCACGGGTTACTGTACGCTCTATGGGGATATGTGCGGCGGTCTTGCGGTGATCAGCGACGTGCCCAAAACGATGGTCTATCCGCTGGCGCATGAAATCAACCGACAATGGGTGAAAGCAGGGCGGCAAGCCCCCATTCCAGAAAGCTCGCTGAAAAAGGCTCCCAGCGCGGAGCTTCGCCCCAATCAGACAGACCAAGACTCCCTGCCGCCGTATTCAGTTCTTGATGCGATCCTGGAGCGCTATGTGGAGCTTGAACAGTCAGCCCAAAATATTGTTGCCGCGGGTTTTGATGAACCAACGGTGCGGCGGGTCATTCAAATGGTAGACGCCAACGAGTATAAGCGCAAGCAAATGCCCCCGGGGTTAAAGGTTACGTCGCGTGCCTTTGGTTTTGGTCGCCGCATGCCGATCGCCCAGCGCTATCGTCCGCTGGTGATCGGCTAAGGCACCCGGCTGGTATAGAAGGGCCTACGGCCGACATAAGGCGTAGAATCAACAATTACAGGCTCGCATTAGTTTGGCTCAATGCAGATGAGAGAGTATTCTTGCATCACTACATTCGAGGCAGAGAGGCCCAGATAGGGTGCTTGCCACGGGTGCTTTTTAGAGGAACTTATGGCTACAGCAACACGATCGGAATTATGCAAATCCACGGCGCAACGGATCGTCCAAGCCAACCCGGCGGCCGTTAACGCCGTCATCGGGTTCGATGGCTTTGTGGACGAAATTATCGAAGTGGTGGCCAAGAGGCACACCGCCATGTCTTATGATCGCTTACGGACGATCGGGGAGTTTGGCTCCCGGATTACAGCTGCGGCGGGACAAAGCTCGAATTATGAGCTTGTTGTGGCGCAGCAGAAGCTGGGCGGCAATGGCCCCATTATGGCCAATGCGCTGGCGGCGATCGGCCTGAGTGTTATTTATATCGGCAACTTGGGATATCCGGAGGTGCATCCGGTGTTTCGCGAGCTGGCAGGGCGCTCGCGGGTCATAAGCATTGGCGAAGCGTGCCATACGGATGCACTCGAATTTGACGACGGCAAGCTGATGCTCGGTAAGCTTACGCCGACCACTGAAATAAACTGGGATAATGTGGTGACGCGGGTCGGTCGTGATCGTCTGACCGATATTGTCTCGGCGGCCCAGCTTATTGGCACCGTCAATTGGACCATGCTGCCTTTCATGAATGAAATATGGTCACACATGCTCAACGAGATTATTCTGCAAACGCCCGCCAGGTCGCGCTTACTGTTTGTTGATTTGGCGGATCCCGAAAAGCGGACACGCGAGGATCTCAAGTCCGCTCTGGTGATGCTTGAGCAAATGCAGGAGCACCTGGGCGTGGTGCTGGGCCTGAACCTCAAGGAAGCAGTTCAGGTGGCGGGCGTGCTGGGACTGCCGGCCGGTGGTGAAAAGGACCATGACATTGAAAACCTTGCTGCGGGCATACAGAAGCATCTAAAATTGCGAACGGTGGTGATCCATCCGCGGTTTGGAGCTGCCGCCGCATCAGCGGAAGAGTGTGCGTGGTTTGCCGGTCCTTTTGTGAAGCAGCCCAGAATAAGCACAGGCGCAGGCGACCACTTCAATGCCGGCTTTATAGCCGGACAGGTGCTGGGCTTGACCCAGGCGGAATCGCTTTGCATGGGAACGGCGACCAGCGGCTTCTACGTCCGCACGGGCATTAGTCCCAGCGCGGCCCAACTTCAGGAATTCATTACAGAGTTGCCGCCGCCGCAAGCCGGCTAAGCCGTTGTTGGTGAACGCGCCATCAGTTGGCGCCGGCTAAGGCCCGCAAAAGTTGCTCAATAGCCGGCCGCATGGGGGTCAACACCACGATGGTGGGCGCTATGCCCAAGGCTATGATACCTAGCACGGGCAAGAGCATCACGCATCGCTCTTGAAAGCTAAGCCTGACAAAATGATTGAATTCGGGCCGGGATGGCCCCATGAATATGCGCTCCATGGCCCAGAGTATGTAGCCTGCGGTCACCATCGCCATCGCCAAAGCGATTACGAGAACCAGCAGGCCTGTGTGCTGCCAGGAAGCAATGCCCGGCGAACCTGCCGCTCCACCACTGATGGCTGTAAACCCGCCAAAGAGAATGAGCACCTGGCCGAAAAACAAACTAAGGCCGGGCGCACCCAGTGCGGCAAAAAATCCGATGATTGAAAAGCGGAACAGGTCGGGCAGTTGTGTTGCTAAACCTCCAAGGCGCGACAAATCTGTATGGTGCGCCCGTTGCTCAATAGCGTGAGCCACCCATAGGAGCAGAGGCGTTGCGATGGCCAAGCCAAAAAGCTGTAGAATCGCACCTTGGATACTCAGGGCGTTCAGCAAGGCAATTCCCAGCACTACATAACTGGCTTGCGATAGAAGCCAATAAGCAATAAGTCTCTTGATATCTGTCTGGGCTAACGCACATAGTCCACCGTATACAATTCCGATGACGGCAATGTCACAAATGAGCGGACGATAAATGAACGCTTGGTCTGCAAACAATGGATATACCACACGCAGCAGACCGTATGCGCCCGCCACCAGGGAACCAGCCATGATCAACATTGCAAATGGAGCGGGCGACTCAACGCTGATTTCGGGAAGCCACAGGTGCAGCACGACACCGGGCAGTCGTATGGCAAAGCCTGCTAGAAGCAGCCAGAAAACAATCTCGGCGGTATGCGAGCCTGCCGCGGCCCGAAGGAGTTGAGGGTGCGTTGCGAGCGTGACGATGTCCACGGTTCCATGCGGCAGCCCCGGCAGGCCGCGCGTATCGTGAGAAATCACCAAGGTTCCACATAACAGCGCCAAGGTTCCTGCGAAGCCAAAGAGGTTAAATTTTAGACCGGCCGTGTGCCGACGTGTCCCGCCAAGCAAACTTACCGCGGTATAGCCGCTTAGCGTAAATATCTGCAGAAATGCGGCAAGCAATAACAAATCAAGCGAGACGATCGCACCAATAAGCGCGCCGGCCGTGAGAATCAGCAGGATATAGTAAGTTTTGCTTTCTTGGGTCAGACCGAAACTGGCAACGCCGGAGATGAAAGCTAAAAGCGCGACGAGCAATACCGCCGGCATGGATAAATTATCCACTCCGACGAAGTAATGCATATTAAGCGCGGGAATCCATAGAAGTTTTTGTTGAAGTTGAAAAACGTCATGCGTTGCCGGTAAAGCCCATCGAAACAAACATGCGCCGGCCACGGCCACGGCCAGCATTCCAGCCAGAACCGTTAATGCGCTCCACCGAATGAGCCGCAGTTTGTCGCTCGGAACCAGAAGCAGCATGAGGCTGCCAATAACCGGCAACAGGATAAGGCAAGTTAGAATGGAACTTGAACCGTAAAAGTGAACCAACGTTATCTGCCTCAAAACCTGCGGGCCGCATGGCAGTCCAACTGCCGTCGGCTCCGCTTACCAGCCCGTCCTGTGGGCGTAGAGCATAACCGCCGCGAGGATAAACGCTGTGAGCATAATTACAAGGACGATGCGACGCCAGTCTTTCTTGGTTGCCAGTACGCGCGGCGCCGAGTTGCCGACGGCCATGCACGCCGGATCGGTCATTGGCCCCGTAAGCCGTGCGTCCAAGGTTGATAGCATCAACCCAATGCTGCGAAATCCGAGCGCAATAATCATAAGTAACCAGTTCAAAAGGAGCCGGTCAACAAATGCGGTAATGCGTGCAGCGAGTGCCGCACCGCCGGCGATAATTGTTTCGGCAATCTCCCTAAAAAACATGCCTCGGTAGAGCCACATATACAGTAAATTGACCCCTGGAAAGCGGCGGATTTTGTCGGCCAGCGCAAGGCCTCCGGCATATATTGAAATGATCGCGATCGGCCCCAATACAAACGCCCATTTAACGTTGGCGAGCACTGCCAATCCGATTGAATGTCCCCCGTGATGGGGCGGCGGTGCGAGCATCTGCTCCGGCGCGGACCGGGCGAGAATGGTCTTAATTTCCACGACAGGATGGCTTATAAACACCGCCAAAGTTGCCACCACAAGTAAAGGCAGCGTCAGCTTTGCCGAATCACCGGCGATGTCCCCGGTTCCGGGATTGCGACTTTGACCGCCAAAAATCAGCCACCACCATCGCCATAACACCACAGAGAGCAAAATCCAGGCGCACACCGGGAGCCAGAAAAGCAACCAACCATAGCGTCCCATGGCAGATGCGTAATCGTACAGAGCCGTGAATCCGGGCGGAACCGAGAGTCCTCCGGCAAGATAGATGGCGCCGGTTAAGACCATGACAATTATAAGCGAAAGCCCCGCGGTGATCGGGATGCGTCGGGCCAGGCCGCCAAGTCGTCGAAGGTCGCGCTCGCCGCGTGTGGAGTTGAGCGTAGAGCCGGCGCAAAGAAACAACCCGGCAAAGGCGACAGTGTTGATGATCGCATAAAGCAGGGCGGCGCTGTAATCGCCGACCCCAAAGAGCAGAAAAGTAAACCCACTCATCGCCAAGGAAGTCCAGCAGAGTACCTTTTTCAGATCGCTCTGTGCTAAGGCTGACAGCAGCCCTGTCACGAGGCTCGCACAGCCGATGATGGCAAGCACCAGGCGTACATCGAGCGCGAGCAAGGGATACACCCGCGCCAATAGAAAAGCGCCCGCGCCGGACACCATTGCTCCCTGCAGAATCGCATTGAAGGGGGCGGGCGCATCAACCGACTCAGCCGGCCAGAACTGAAATGGAAATTGCGCCGAGAGGCCGGCGGCCGCCGCCACAAACAATAATCCACTGCAATTGAGCCAGTCAAACCCCCAGAAAAGGTGTGGGGCGTGATAGTGCAGCAAGCCGACGGGAGTTGACGTCTGAACCAACTGCATAAGCGATATTGCCAGCGAACGGTGTCCCTCATGATTGAACATGTCCAGCATCGCCAAACCGCCGTGTACTGCCAGCATCGCACAACCAGCAACAGCCAACAGGCCCGCAAGAAGCAACATCAGAAAAAAGTGACTTGCTCCAAGGCGCCGGGCCGCGTCGCGAGGTGTCGCAATCTCGCAAACCAGGTAAATGCACAATGCTCCGAGGCCCCAGAAGATGATCATTTCCAGCAGATTACTGGAGATAACAGCGGCAAGCAGGCTGAATCCAAGCATGCTAAGCAGAGAATACAACAGGGGCCCGGTACGCGGCTGAGGCAAATAGCCCATAGAAAAAACGTGGATTGCCACTCCGAGCAGCAAGATGAGCGAGAAGAAGATGACGGCTATTGAATCTGTGGCAATGCCGAAGGTGAGGCGCCAACGTCGTTGGTGGGGTTCCAAGCTGCGTGCAGCGGCCGCATGAGGCCCAGTCGCCGACGTGAGAGGGGATAGCCAAGGCACGCTTACTGTTTGCGCGCCGACCGGCGAGGTAACGGATGGGTTCAACTGGTAGGCCAGTGACAAAATGGCCAGTGCCAGGCCAATGAGGACAGCAAGCAGCGGCAGATAGGGCGCAATGCGCCGGATGCGCTCGGGCGCGGCAAAGAGGATCATGAACGTTACGAGCGGCAGAGCCGCCGCCAACGAAAGTAGTTTTGCAATGTGCGTCATGGAGCCTCGGTTGGAGCTTAAGGACACGCCCTTAACTCGTTTCCGGCTTGCGACAGCCGACTTTAAGTGGATTTTAACCGCAAAACGAAGTAGTGGCCAGACTATTTCAGCCGGCAAATCGGAGCCGGTTGCGTTGTCTCGTCCTCAAAATTCACAAAATTGTATTGGCGTATGGCGTCGAAGGCTGCAGCGGTGCCAATTTGTTGTAAGTTGGTGTCTTAAAG
>JAJXZA010000002.1 GCA_021780285.1 Planctomycetota bacterium | reverse complement strand
GATCAGAAGGGTGTAGGGTATGCAGATGCGGCGGCCGCTTTCGGTAATAAACTCGTTGGAGAGCGAATCTTTGCCCGAAATAAACGGCGTGCGATAGGCCATGGCTCCGTCGTAGCAGGCCTGGCATGCCAGCACCAGAGCGCCAAGGTGCATGGGATCGGTGCATTTGGGCCAGCAGAAATTGTCGAGCAGGGCTGTACGAGCCGGATCGCCGCCGACACACACAATGTTGCGGATGGCTTCGTCCATGCCGTTAAGGGCCATATGATACGGGCATACGTCGCCAAAGCGCGGCTGACAGCCCACCGCCAGCGCCACAGCGCCATTTCCCGCAGCCAGAGGCCGCACCACCGCCGCATCACCCGGACCGTTCCCGCCCGGGCCTACCAGCGGCTTAATAAGGGTGTTGCCCTGAACTTCATGATCGTACTGCCGGATAATCCAGTGCTTGCTCGCAATGGTCGGGTGCGCCAATATGTCGCCCAGCGCATGGGCATAATCGCGCGGTTCGTGGCCCGACGGGTCGTGCAGATGCGGCTGCTGCCAAAGCGCTTTGCGCACCGGCCGCGGCAGCCCGTCATGTATGAACTCCATGGCGATTAACGCCACATTATGTCCTTCATACGTCAACGACAACATGCCGCTGCCGTCAAAGCAGCCGATATCGGTGACTTCGACATCTTCAGCCGCGGCCAGAGCGATTATTTTTGCAGCTTTTTCGGGCGGGGCGGCAAGCACCATGCGCTCCTGAGCTTCGCTGATCCAAATTTCCGCATATGAAAGCCCCTGATACTTCAGCGGCACTTTTTCAAGTTGTACCGCGGCCCCGGTTTTTTCGCCCATTTCCCCAACCGCGCTTGAAAGGCCGCCGGCGCCGCAGTCGGTGATGGCATGAAAGAGCGGGCCGCCGGCCGCGTCACGCGCCTGCAGCAACACATCCAGCATCTTCTTCTCGGTGATGGCGTTGCCAATCTGCACGGCATGACTGAACTCGTCGGCATGCGTGTTGGTGACCACATCGCTGGAAAATGTCGCGCCATGAATGCCATCGCGACCGGTGCGCCCACCCATGACCAATATCCGGTCGCCTGGAGCCGCCGCTCCTTTTTGCGCAAAGCGTCGCGGTATCAATCCGATGGTTCCGCAGAACACCAGCGGGTTGCCGATGTAGCGCTGGTCAAAATAGACCGCGCCATTGACCGTAGGTATGCCCATGCGGTTGCCATAGTCTCTCACGCCTGCCGTCACACGCTGCGCGCTGCGTCGCGGATGAATAACGCCTGCAGGCACATCCGCCGCGGGCGTGTCGGGGGGCGCAAAACAAAATACGTCGGTCGCGGCAATTGGCTTGGCGCCCAGGCCCGTGCCCATGACATCGCGAATGCAGCCGCCAATGCCCGTGGCAGCGCCGCCATACGGTTCAATGGCCGACGGGCGATTGTGCGTTTCCACCTTCATGCACACGGCATAATCATCGTTAAAGGCGATCACGCCGGCATTGTCCTTAAATACGCTGATGGTCCAGGGGAGATTTAACTCGCTGGTAGCGCGAAAAATGGTGGATTTGACGAGATTGTCTATGGTTTGCGTGCGGCTGGCAGCCGGGTGCTCGCCGCGCGCCGCCGGGTCGGCATGGTGGGTGAACTCCACGCGAGCCTTGAGCGTTTTATGCACGCAATGCTCGCTCCAGCTTTGGGCAATCGTTTCAAGCTCGACATCGGTGGGATCGCGCTGCTGCTGCTGCTTAAAATAGGCCTGCACGGCCTGCATTTCAGTTAAATCTAAAAACAAATGTCCTTTGCGCGACAACGCATGCAACTGTTCCGGTGTCAGCGCGCGCAGCGGCACTTCAACGCGTTTGAACTCATACGGCCGGCCATGCGGAAACTCCTTAGGCTCAAACGGCTTAAGATGAACTTGCTCAATGCTGTCGTTGGCCAGAAATTTGCGCACCATGCGGTCAGCGTCGGCATCGGTCAATTCGCCTTCCAAAAAGTAAAGTCGCCCGGTGCGAACCTCAATGGGTGGGGCGGCCGCTGAATACTTTACATCGAGAAGATCGGCGATGGCCATTTCGCAGCTTGCGGCAACTGGATCCATGACGCCGGGCTTGACGTGCACTTCCACCCGGCGAGCATCGCCCGCAGCGTTTTGCGGCTCCGCGGTTTCGGTGACGGGGTCGGCGAGCACTTCGTTCTTAATGCGATTAAGCCGGGGCGCGGTCAAAAGGCGGTCATCGCCCTGCAGCAAAAAAATTCGCGCGGTGCGCACCGCCCGAACCGCCGTCTGGCCGGCTTGCCGCAACTCATGCAGGGCCGCGAGGCCGGCCGGGTCGTCCTGCGGGTTTTTGGGATGAATTTCCACTCGGTAAAGGGCCATGTTTCTCCTTTAAGGCGGGCCGCATCCATAGACCGGTATTATGCGCGAGAGGCGAGACTTTATCATCCTGCGGACAACCCGTCATCGCGTTATACTTCCGGGTGTCCCGCATGCGTCACGTTATGCCCCGGCACGGCCGCTGGTTACCATGCTGCATGGCGACCAGCGGGGCCAAAAGCCGTCGCATCCGCGGAGGTGCTTGCAAAATACCCGCCAAAAGCCCTAGCATGGCGGGCTATGTAGAATGTTGGTTGGAGTTTGACTGAACACTATGGCACCTACTGGTACGTTACCCTCACAGCACAATAAGTTGGGTCACGATTCTGAATCTGCCGACCCCCGCGGCCCGGCCCGCGGCGATATCGGCGATATATTGGCGTTTGGCCTTGGCATGAGCACCATCATGTGGGTGGAAGGCTATTTGCTTCGCATGCCGGGCGATCGGCTCCCAGGCTCCCTGATTTTAATTACGGCGCTGGTTTCACTTTGCCTGATGGGCGCCTGGGCGGGCTACGCGACCCGTCGCGGCCCCTGGGCGGGTCTATGGGCTGGCATGATCGCCGGCGGGCTGAATCTGCTTCTTTTAGGCGCACTGGGCCACGACCTAACCAACGATCATCGCATCATAGACTACACCGCCGTATGGGCGCCGATATCCGTTTTGGCCTGCGGCTTTATCGGTTGGCTGGGTGCACTGGCAGGCTCGCGGTTTAACCCGCAGCGCAGCGGCCGCATTTACGGTCGCTCTGCCGTGCCCATCGCCACAGCCGCCGCCACCCTGGCGCTGGTGATGGCCGGCGGAATGGTCACCGGCATGAATGCGGGGCTATCAGTTCCCGACTGGCCTGATTCGTTTAAGTTTGGCATGTTTTTGTTCCCGCTGGCGCGCATGACCGGCGGCATCTATTTTGAGCACACCCATCGGCTCTTGGGCACACTGGTGGGTCTGGCAACGCTCATTCAGGCCATTTATCTGGTGCTTCGCGACAGGCGCGGCTGGCTCAAGGCCCTGGCCATAACGGCGCTGCTGATGGTTATTGTTCAAGGCGTGATGGGCGGCCTGCGCGTTACCGGCCACTTTACCGATCATCACAGCCGCCCCTACATGGACCCCAGCACCACGCTGGCCATCGTGCACGGTGTTTTTGGCCAGCTGTTTCTGGGCTTTTTGGTGGCTATAGCGGTTTTTTGTACGCGCTCGTGGCAGAGTAACCTGGAGCGCGTTGCGCGCCCCGGTTACAAGACCGATGCCTGGCTTACCACCTCGCTGGTTGCAGCGCTGGCGCTGCAACTTGTGCTTGGCTCGGTACTGCGCCATGTTGGACAGGTGCTTTTTGAGCATATATCCATGGCAACCGTCATCCTGTTTTTAGCAGTGTTTGCAGGCGTGCGGGCCTGGGGCATGAATCAAGATGATCCCATTTTGCGCCGGCTGGGCGCGGCGTTGCTGGTGGTAGTGATGTTGCAGGTGCTGCTAGGCGTCGCGGCGGTGGCGGCTCTGGGCGGAGGACAACCTGTAAAGACGCCCAACATGGTACAGGCGGTTATCACCACCGCCCATCAAACTGTTGGAGCCATCCTGTTATGTGTGGCCCTGGCCTTGGCGCTCTGGACGCGGCGGTTGCGCAAAGCTCCGCAGGAATAAAAGGGCGCCGCATTTTCTCGGCCGTCAGTTTAATTACACCCAGCGTGTTGCGCCACGCAGGTCATGGCTTTCTTTCGGTAAAACTTAAGGCAGCTTCACCACCAGCGCTACGGTTTTGGTACCGCCGATGCGGCTGTCGGCCGATGCCACCAAGGCTGTTCCCGCCGACGTGCTTCTGCCTGCCGGCGCAGGCACCGCTTGGGTGCTTTGTACCGCCGGCTTGGTTGCGGTGAATAGTTGAGACTGTATAAAGCCATTGCCCGGCAGACCAAACACGACCACACCCAAAAGCAGGGCAAAGGCAAGCAAATAAGCCGGAGCAATCATGGCAAAGGCCATGACCCGGGCAAACGACGGTGAGATAAAACTTAACAGATCGGGCATAGCCGGACGTTTCCAGCGGACCGGAGCAGCCGAAGCGTGTCCCGCGTGATCTGCCATGAATCCGGTTGCCGCAACGGATGCCGACACAGAGCTTGAGATGGGTTTGATCATGATCAAACCTCCTGAAAAAAGATGCCCTCGCAGCAGCTTTTTTTCCGCCGATGCCCGCTGCATCGGCTGACGCGCATCACACTGATGCGCCTCCTCGGAGACAGGTCGCACAACAGCACGCCGAAACGCGCTGTTATCAGATGGCAAGAGCATGCCGAGAGCACGCCCTGCGGCGGCCTGCGGAAAAACGCCCGCACAAATGTGTTAAAGCAAACTGCGTGCCACAACAAGACATGTGTTGGCCGGACCGCGGCTTTGCCCCTAGGCATCGCCTTATCAGGCCGCTGTACACCTGAATACCGCATATTTCACCGTCTCAGGCAACGATTTGGCTTATTTTGTGCTTCGATAGCAAACCGCAAGCGGCGGAATGTGCACTTTTCACAGCTTTGGTTTTATGGTTTGCCTAAAAAATAAGCCTGCCTTCACTGGCGCTGCGAGAACAACCAGGTATTGAGCCGATTCTATCCTGCTCTGCTTAAAACCTGCGCGCCGACATGAGGTGCCCAGCACCCCAAAAGTATGCCTCAATTATCAGCAACACCGCAAAAACGCGATTTTTGGCTCATAAATCAAGCTTTCCACTACGGTGACATAACTCTGGCATAGGGCTTGCATTAACAGTCACCCCGCCGCCAGTGAAGCCCGGCATGGTTCGGCATTGAGAGAGAGGTTGTTCCGGGGGTTTATCGGCCGCGAGGCCAGGTTTTAAGGAGATTCCATGCGTGGAAGTGTGAAAAGACAGGCTCGCAGGAGCCGGGGAACGAATGCCCCCAAAGTGCGTTCGATGGCTCTTTCGTGGGAGGAGCCTATGGCCCGGTTATGGCACAGTTTTAAGGACCTCGTCTTGAGCCGGCGCACCGCCGGCGTGCTATGCCTGGTTGGCATCGCCCTGTTGTTTGCGATGCCGCTGGCCGGTTCGCTGATGGCGCAGACCACTCCCGCGGCGGCTCCGGCGGCCGCTCCTGCCGCGGCCGCAGCGGCGCCAGCGGCCGCTGCAGCGGCCGCAGCCCCGGCTACTGCCAGCGCCCCTGCAGCGCCCAACTGGGCGACGCCCACGTGGCTAAGCCACGGTGATACCGCCTGGCAGCTTATTGCCGCTACGGTCGTGGGCATGCAAAGTATTCCCGGTCTGGCCATCCTTTACGGTGGCGTGGTGAAAAAGAAATGGGCCGTCAACTCGGCGTTTATGGTGTTCTACGCCTTTGCGGCCGTGCTCATCGCCTGGATGGTCTGGGCCTACAGCATGGGCTTTGGAGCACAATGGATTCATTCAAATTCGTTATGGGCGTCGTTTATCGGCAAACCCGCCGCCGTAGTAGGCTCGCCGGCAGAACTGAATCAGGCCATTATTCCTGGCTCTACCGGTAGCTTTGCAACCGCCGCGTTCCCGATGTCGGCTATGATTTACTTCCAGTTTGTGTTTGCCGCCATCACGCTCATTCTCATCGCCGGTGCGCTGCTCGGACGTATGAGCTTCGTCGCCTGGATGCTTTTTGTGCCGCTGTGGCTTACCCTTTCTTATTGCGTAGGCGCATTTAGCCTGTGGGGCGGCGGTTGGGCTGCTCAATGGGGCGTCATTGACTATTCGGGTGGTTACGTCATTCACCTCGCTGCCGGCGTAACGGCCTTTGTGGCCGCCGCCATCGTCGGCCCGCGATTGGCCAAAGATCGCGAAAACTTTCGTCCCAACAGCATTTTGATGGTGCTGGCCGGAGCCGGTTTGGTCTGGCTCGGCTGGAACGGATTCAACGGCGGCGACCCATACTCCGCCAATGCCGACGCCGCCGTCGCCGTGCTCAACACCAACGTCGCCACGGCCGCCGCTCTGCTCACCTGGATGTTCCTTGACTATGCCAAGTACGGCAAACCGTCGGTGCTTGGAGCCGTCAACGGTATGATCACCGGCTTGGTGGCGATTACCCCCTCGGCTGGTGTGTGTACCGGCATGGGCGCTCTGCTGGTGGGCTTTATGGCCGCTCTGATTCCGTGGTTCACGATGAACATTCTGGGCAAGACGCTTTCGATTTTCAAGAAGGTTGACGACTGCCTCGGTGTCGTGCATACGCACGGCGTCGCGGGTCTCGTCGGCGGCCTTCTTGTCGGTTTGATTGCCACACCCGAAGGTGAATCGGCCTTTGCCTGTGTGAACACCAACGGCGGTCTGTTCTACGGTGGCGGCATTCACCAGTTGCAGTTGCAGCTTTGGGGTGCCGCGTTCATCATCGTGCTGAACATTATCATTACCGCGGTAATCCTTTACGGCATCAAGCTCTTTGTCCCGCTTCGCATGTCGGACGAGAAGCTCAGGATCGGCGATGCCGCCATTCACGGTGAGGAAGCCTACGGCCTCGCCGAGGAAGACTCGGAAGTGGATGTCGCCGCCGGCTAAGCGGCAACGCCTTTTGAATGTCGCGCTGTTCGCGGCCGGGTTGGCACTGCCGCCCCGGCCGCTTTTATGCGCCGCCCGGCGGCTTGCATACAGACCACCTTACTCGTTAACCTTAATGGGTAGCTTTTTGGAGGCCTTGTATGCCCATATATGAGTACCAATGCGAAACGTGCGGCCATAGCTTTGAACACCTTGCCGCAAGCATGAAAACATCCGATGCAGCAGTGCCATGTCCCAAGTGTTCGCAGAAGTCGGCCAAACGCAAACTCTCCGTTTTTGCGGTGGCGGCAGCGCCCGCGGGCGGATCGTCCGCGGCAGCGCCCGGCGGCATGTGCGGCTGCGGTAAAATGTCCGGCAGTTGCGGTATGGGCAACTAAGGTCAAAGCCTTTTACCCGAAGCGCGGGCGGCGATTCGTACAGCAAACACGCCAATGCCCCTGATACCAATCGGACAAGGCGCGGGGCCTCTTGACGCCTCGCGTTAACAATTCGTGCGGTCTATGCCGCCGGCGGCATGTCGTGGGCGGCAGGCGATTCGTTAAATAATGATTTATAGAGGTGCAGTGACGTGTCAAAGGCCATTCTCATGTTCGTAGACGACATCTACGAAGACCTTGAACTTTGGTATCCCAAATACAGGCTTCAAGAGGCCGGCTACAGCGTAACGCTTGCCGGGCCTAAGGCGGGTGCGAAGTATACCGGCAAACATGGCTATCCGGCGGTAGCCGACGCGGCCATCGCCGACATGCGCGGCGAAGCCTTTGCGGGTGTGGTAATTGCCGGCGGCTTTTCACCCGATAAGCTGCGCCGCGACGACAAAGTAAAGCAACTCGTACGGCATTTTGCCGAGGCCGGTAAGCTCGTCGCGGCCATTTGCCATGGCGGCTGGATACCCATTTCGGCCGGCGTGTACCGCGGCGTAAAAGTTACCGGCTCGCCCGGCATTAAGGACGATCTGATCAATGCGGGCGCTCACTTTACCGATGCGGAGGTAGTGGTAGACCGGCATTTTGTCAGCAGCCGCAAGCCGGATGACCTGCCCGCATTCATGCGCGCGGTGCTCGAAGTGCTTGGGGCATAGGCCGATCGGCCGTCAAATACAACGCTTCATTCATACGGCGAGCCTAGTGCGCTTTGGAGCAATCAGGCATGATAAAGCTGGCCATCATCGGCGCAGGCAGCGTGGTATTCTCGCGCAACCTCACCGGCGATTTGCTTTCACATCCGGAGTTTCACCGCGCAACGTTCTGTTATATGGATATAGATTTACACCGCGCGCAGGTTGCCGCCGGGCTTTGCCGCAGGCTGGCGCTGGCCGCAGACGCCAAGCCGGTCATTCAATGCACCGCCGATCGCCGCGCGGCGCTGCAGGGAGCCGATTTCGTCATCAACGTGGTGCAGATTGGCGGGTTTGGCAGCACGCTGGTGGACTTCGAAATACCCCGTAAATATGGCCTAAACTTCACCATTGCCGATACCACGGGTCCCGGCGGCATCATGCGGGCCTTGCGCACCTGGCCTTTGCTGCAGGAGCTTTGCCGCGATATGAGCGAGCTTTGC
>JAJXZA010000064.1 GCA_021780285.1 Planctomycetota bacterium | reverse complement strand
TTTGCCATCGGCAGTGTGGCCGCGGGGCTCATCAAGCTTGCCGGGCGTGCCTGGCGCGCCAAAACCTGCGGTCGGCATGTTCAGCGGGCGGAAAATATGAGTTTTCATCAACTGTTCCCATGCGATGGCGGTGACGCGTTCGGCCATGTGGCCGGCAATGACGTAACCTGCGTTGGAGTAAATAAACCGCGATCCCGGTGCAGCCTGCGGAGGGCGGCTTAACACCCAGCGTGTAAGGTTCTCTCGAACCTTAATCAGATGATGCCGCTGGGTTTCTAAACGGTTCCATTCGGGCAGCAGGACGCTCTCATCAGGGCAGCCGGCCCGCATCGTTAAAATTTGCGTAAGCGTAACAGAGCGATAGGCGCGATTCATTGCGGCCGCCATTTCCGGAAATATTTCGGCCAGGGTGCTGTTCCAGTGCAGCAGGCCTTTTGTCACGAGCATGGCGCAGATCGTTGCGGTCATGGCTTTGGTGTCAGAGCCGAGGTGCCATTGATCGTGCAGTGTCGCCAGCGCCGTGTGTCCGCGCTCGCGTATGCCGCTGACGCCCTGCGCCTCAACCGTGTCGCCATGGAGTATCAGGCCTGCCATAGCCGGCATGTTGAACCGGCTGCAGGTTCGCTGGAGCAGAAAGCTGATATTGTGAATGTGCTTCGGCCGTGCATGATGGGGCGAAATTGCAGCCGCGGTAAAAGCGCCGGAATATTTTATAAAGTTGCGTCGCTGCAGGCGAAGCAGAAAAGCTTGCGGCGTTTTGATCGCCATGGTCGTTTTATTTGTCGTACACACCGTAACCTCAATTGCATTTGATGTCAGACCAGTATGTTAACCGCTGACAGGGACGCACTGCCTCTCGTTCATTGAAGATTATATACCATCGCTAAAAGATTAAACTGTCTTACTTGACGTCCGCATTCTTGGGCGGAACAGCCATGCCGCCAAGCTGCCATACCGCGGCCACGCGCAACGTGAACCACCCGGTGGCGGGCGGCGTAGTACTTTGGTAAAGTGCAAAGGTGATTTGACTCATCAGCCCCGGCGGGTTGGCCATGGGAGTTTGGTTCAGGCTTGAGCATAAAGGATTGCATAATGGCAAAATCAGAAGGTTCGTCAATTCTTGCGGCGGTGACGCCGGCAATTGTCATAGCAATTTTGGTAACGCTGGTGGTTCGGCTGGCTCCCAAGAGCGTTGCGGCTCCGGGGCAAGCCGGCCCAGCCCCCGTTTTTGTGCACATGGATGGAGCCAATGCGTTTGTTGAATCGGTTGTGGCGGTTAAGCCCGGCCAGCCGGTGATTTTTGTCAATGAAGACACCGGCATGCACATGATTGACAGCTACAACCCGCTTACCGGCAAAATCACCTCTGCCATGGCCGGGGTCGTCCAGGGAACTACCGGTCCCACCGGCACCATCAGCACCTACAAAGTCTCGTTTAAACTCCCCGGTTTTTATTACTATTATTGTCCAGTGCATGCCGTTTTGAGCAAGATTTACCATGGCTCGGTACAGCCGGCGCATCGCCCGGGCGTGCACGGTTTTCCTGGCTCGATGGCCGGGCTGATTGTGGTGACAACCGACAAGGCTCTGATTGCCGAAAACCCGCCCAGCAGCCACAAACGCATTTTGTCAGATTACTTCGGCGGGTAATAGGCAACCAAGCTGTACTGTTGCTTAGCCAATGCGGCCCCGGCCATTACTCAGACCGGCTCCTCGCTGGGCCGTGGCAGCGTAATATTTCAATATTCAATCGTTTTCAAAAAATATTCGTGTCCGCGGCAACGTTATGCGGTATGCTATTCAAGCTGCCAAGTGGGAGCTTGTTTGTACTCCCTTGCCGAAGCGGCAAGCGTTGGGCGTATCCTCAGCAATAGGAGAATACCATGGCCACGGAACCGTCTGCCTCCGCACTTTCGGAAATCACGCAGGAAGAGCTTGTTGTCGTCAAAAAGCTCCAGGACAGCTACGCGGGGCTTAAACACGAACTGGGTAAAATCATCGTCGGCCAGTCGCAGGTTATGGAGGAACTGCTGATTGTGTTGTTTTGCCGCGGACATTGCCTGCTCGTTGGCGTGCCGGGGCTGGCTAAAACGCTGTTGGTATCCACACTGGCCCGCACGCTGAACCTGACGTTTAACCGCATTCAATTTACGCCCGATTTAATGCCTTCCGACATCACCGGCACCGAGGTTATTGAAGAAGACAAATCAACCGGCCAGCGTTCGTTGCGTTATGTTAAAGGGCCGGTTTTTGCCAATGCCATTCTCGCCGACGAAATCAATCGTACTCCGCCCAAAACCCAGGCGGCCCTGCTCGAAGCCATGCAGGAACATCAGGTAACCGCCGGCGGCGTGCAGCGCCGTCTGCCGGAACCGTTTATGGTGATGGCCACACAAAACCCGATCGAGCAGGAAGGCACTTATCCTCTGCCGGAGGCACAGTTGGATCGGTTCATGTTCAACGTGCTGGTAAGCTACCCGACGGAACAGGAAGAGTTTGACATTGTGCGGCTGACCACCGCTCCGCGGCAGGTGGACCTCAAGCAAATACTCAGCGCTGAGGAGGTGCTCACGCTGCAGGAACTGGTTCGCAAAGTGCCGGTGGCGGATTACGTCATTCGCTACGCGCTTAAACTTACGCGCCAAACGCGGCTGAATCAGCCCGACACCCCCAAGTTCATTAAAGATTATGTCTCGTGGGGCGCCGGGCCGCGGGCGTCGCAGTACCTTGTGCTCGCCGGCAAGGCCCGCGCGCTGCTGCAGGGGCGCTATCATGTAAGCACGGACGACATCAAGGCGGTGGCGTACCCAACGCTGCGGCACCGGGTGCTTACCAATTTCAACGCCGAGGCTGAAGGCATACGGCCTGACGACATCATTCGCATGCTGATAGAACAAACGCCGCGCGAAGGCGACGAGTCCCGGCAGGCGGCGGTGCTGCCCAAGGTTTTTGCGCAGTCCAAGGCATAATGGCCCCGCACATGGAGAGGATTCACCGGCATGTCGCAACTGGCCGAACCCGTTGATTACAGAAAATATCTTGAGCCAAAAACATTGGCCAAGATCGGCGCGCTTGATTTGCGCGCCCGGCTGATTGTGGAAGGGTTTGTCACAGGCATGCACCGCTCGCCCTACAAGGGCTTTTCGGTGGAGTTTGCCCAGCACCGGCCTTACACCACCGGTGACGACATAAAATACATAGACTGGAAAGTATTTGGCCGCACCGACCGCCACTACATCAAGCAATACGAGGAAGAAACCAACCTGCAGGTAATGCTGGTGGTGGACGCGTCGGAATCCATGGCGTATGCGGGCCGGGCCACGCCCGACTGGCGCAAGTTTGACTGCGCCATCAGTATTGCCGCGTCGCTGGCGTACGTGGCGCTGCATCAGCAGGATTCCGCCGGCCTTGCGGTGTTTGATTCCAAGGTGTGGCGGCTGATACGGCCGAGCAACAACCCGCGGCAATGGCGCACCATTATTGATGAGCTGACGACCACGCCGCGCGACAAAAAAACCACCATCAGCCATGTGCTCGATGAAATGGCCGAAGAATTGCGCCACCGCAGCCTAATTGTGCTTATCAGCGATTTATTTGATGACCCCGCCGCCATTGCCAAGGGCATTCGGCATTTGCGTTACCGTCGGCACGACCTGATTGTGCTGCAAACGCTGGATCACGACGAACTGACGTTTCCGTTTGAAACCACCACGCTGTTTGAAGGCATGGAAGAGCCGAGCCAGGTGGTGGTGGAACCACAGGCTATTCGCGAGGCGTATCTGCGTGAGTTGGCGCAGCACCGGGAGGCGGTGCGGCAGCAATGCCATGCGTTGCATGTGGACTATGTGCAGATAGACACCAGCCAACCTCTGGATGTCTCGCTGCCGGGCTTTTTAGCCACGCGGGCCGCGCGCATAAAGTAAAGCGGTTTATGGAGTTGTAACTTGCACCTGCCGAGCATGCCGCTGGGAGTTTTGCCGTTTGTTACGCCGTGGGTATTTTTTGCCGGGGCGGGTGCTCTGAGCATCCCCATAGTGATTCATCTGCTTAACCGGCGGCGCTTTCGCATTCAGCGGTGGGCGGCGATGGAGTTTTTGCTGGCGGCCCATCGGCGCAATGCCCGTCGGCTGAAGTTTCAGCGGTGGCTGTTGCTTTTACTGCGTTGCCTGGCCCTTTTGCTGCTGGCGGCGGCCGTGGCGCAGTTCACCTTTGGTTCGACGCTGCTTAACCGGGTGCTTGGTTCAAGTCGGCGGGCGGCCATTGTGGTATGGGATGACGCATACCCCATGGGTTATGCCGCACCGGGGGGAGACTCCAACTTTGCCCGATCGCAGCGGCTGCTGGCGGGTTGGCTGGGGGGGCTTTCAGGCGATGTGCGCGTGGCTATTATCCCGGCTTCACAAGACGATGCATCGCTGGAGCCGCGGCCAACGCTCGATCATGCGTTGCTGCGCCGTTTGGTTTTGAGCAAGCACGTCACCGATGCGGCGGTAGACTTGCCGCGGGCTTTGGCCCAGGCGCTGCATCAGGTTCATAAGTTGCAGGGGCGGGCCTCGCACATACGTGTTGTTGTGCTGATGGATGGCGCCCGCTGCAATTTCGGCATGACCAGCAACACCTCAGCCGACAGCGACGCAACCGCCCGCCAGCTCGCCCGTTACATGGCCAGGCTTCGTGCGGCGGGCTGTCATGTTATGGTTGCGGACGTTGGCCGGGCGCGGCAATCCAATGTCGCGATAACGCACCTGGCGACGGTGCGGCCCATGGCATTGGTCAATGAGCCGCTGGTGCTTTCGTGCCGCGTGTACAACGCCTCGAATGAGCCGCAGGCCAATGTGCCCGTAAGTTTTTATCTTGATGGCGTTCCAGCGGGGCAGCAAATCATTGGTCGCATCAATCCTGGGGAGAGTCAGGCCATAACGGCGCTGCTTACACAAAGCATTCATTCCAGAGGGCTGCATGTCATTACGGCTGATATTCCGCCGGACTTTCTGCCGGTGGATAATGTGCGGCGGCTGGTGGTTAAAGCCGTGCGGCACGTGCACATGCTGCTGGTGGATGGCGACCCCGGCGACTCGGCCACGCAAACGCTTGCGGGCACGGCGTGGCTTGCCGCAGCCTTGGCTCCGCTTGAGCACGACAACATTTACAAGCCGCGTGTCATCAGCGAGGTGGAACTGTCCACCGCATCACTTAGGCATTATGCCGGGGTTGTGCTCAGCGATACGCGCACGCCCGATGCGGCCCAGGCGGCCCGGCTGCGTAAGTTTGTGGCCGGCGGCGGCTTGCTGATGATTTTTCCGGGGCCACGCACCAATGGTTCTTCCTGGACGCAGTCGCTGGGCGTCGCTCCAACCGGGTTGCTGGCGGCGGCCATGGGGCCGGTTGTTTCTGCGCGTTCCGGTGCTGGAAAGCACTATGTTAATTTTGACCTGGCCGGCAGCGAAAATGCCATCACCGAGCCGTTTATAGCCGCGGAGCGCGGCGGGCGGCATGTAGGTTTGGCCGGCGTGCGCAACACCCACTATATTAAGCTTGCGGTGCCAACCGATAACGCCAGTGCTGTGGTGCTGCGCTTTGCAGGTGGCAGCCCGGCTGTGGTGCTGCGACGCATCGGCAAAGGTGCGGTTGTGCAGTGGGCCATTACCGCCAACACACGCTGGAGTGATTTTGCCGCCCAACCTTCGTGGCTCCCATTCATTTACCAGATACTTGATTATGCCTTACCGCCGACCGATGCCTACCGCAATGTGCAGGTAGGGCAGCGGCTGCATCTGCCGGTGTCACAGGCGCTAATCAATATGGGCGTGGCGGCGGTGAGTTGGTTCGGCCCGCCGGGCAGCAATCCGACGATTACGGCACAGGCCGGGCCTCAGGGTTTGGCTTGGTCAAGCAGGCCGCTGTGGCATGCCGGGTTGTATGGTCCTCGCATCGGTGCTGATGTGCCCGCGGTTGGCGTCAATGTAGACCCTGCGGATGCCGAAATACGGCACGTTTCAGTGCGGCGGCAGGCGATGCTGCTGGGCTTGCCGCCGGCCGACATTCTTGAGAATCCGCAGTCGCTATCGTTGCCGCAGGCAAGCGGCAATGCGGCAGCGGGTAATGCGGGGCATAACTTGCTTATGGCCGCCTTGCTGGCGCTGCTGGCCGAGGCGCTGTTGGCCCGGGCCTTTTCGCGTTATCGCCATGCCGAGATGGCGGGTAAAGCGGGGCCGGCAGCGGCGTAACGATTATGGTGGTAAGCCTGCAGGCCGCAGCCTGCAGCATGCTGCGACTGCCGCACTATAAGTGAAGGAAACAGACGCACAGATGATGGGCAAACTTATCCATCTTTTATTGGGCGGCGGAACCGCCCCCGGTGGCGGCGCTACTTCAGTGCACTTTTCGCTGGGAATTTCGCACCCCTGGCTGGCGGCACTGGGGTTATTGGCGATTGCGGCTGTCGGCATTTGGAGTTACCGCGCACAGAGCGTGCCGCCGAAGCTCCGATGGTTCATGGGGGCGCTGCGCGGCCTGGTGCTGCTGATGGTGCTGCTTATGTTCTGCCGGCCCATGCTGGTGGTAAGCCAAACCTTGCGTACGCGGTCGGTGGTGGCGGTATGGATAGACACGAGCGCCTCCATGTCGCTGCGCGATCGGTACCCCGGCGGCTCGCCCATGCAGGTGTTGGTACAGCAGGTAGAAATGCACAGTGCAGCGCATGGGCCGAAATCACCGGGCGCAGCGGTGCGGCAAGCGGGCGATTTTTCGCGGCGGCCCAGTCGCTTTGCACTGGCTTGCTGGAGTTTGTCCGGTTCGCCGGGCCAATGGCTGCAAAGACTTGTGCAGCGGCAGGAAGTGGCCATCTTCACCGGTGGCTCTTCGCCGACGCTTGTGGGCACCGCACGCAACGTAAAAGAGCTAACTGACCTGGAGACTAGCCTCTCGCACAAGCAGCCGGTGCATCGCAGCACTGACGTGCCCGGCATTGTGGCGGGAATATTTCGGCAGCTTCAGGGGCGGCCTGTTGGCGGCATTATTTTGCTTACCGATGGACGCTCCACGCCGGGAGGCGCTATCGCACCCGTGCAGGCGCTGGCCCGAGACAATGCTTCACCCATTTTTGGCGTTGCAATTGGCCGACGCCATCAACCCTTTAATGTACAACTTCAGCAGGTGCAGGCACCGCGGCATGCGTTTGTGCAGGACCCGGTGGCCATAAGGGCTGCTGTGCGATTAAGCGGCGCAACGCAACCCTTGACGGTTCGGCTGCATTTGTATCGGCAGAATGCCAATGGCAGCCGCGGCGCGGTATTGGCCAGCAAGAGCGTGCGGCTCTCGCCAAGTCAGGCGGTTACGCCGGTGCAATTGGTATTTCACCCAGACGAACCGGGGCATTATCAGTTCATGCTGGGCATCACGCCGGTGCCGGGGCAGCTTACACGGCGCGGCGATGCGGCCAGCGGCATATCTACTGATGTGGTGCAGGCTAAGATAAAAGTTTTATACGTTGATGGCTATCCGCGATGGGAATATCGCTATCTTAAAAATGATCTGTTGCGCGAAAAAACCGTGCAGTTAAGTTGCCTGCTGCTCTCGGCGGATAACGCCTTTGCTCAGGAAGGCAACCTGCCGATCAATCGCTTTCCCGATACGCAAAAAGAGCTGGATCGCTACGACGTGCTGCTGTTGGGCGATGTAGACCCCGATTATTTTTCGGCCAAACAACAGGACTTAATCCTGCATTTTGTAGGTCATCACGGCGGCGGCTTCGGCATGATCGCCGGGCCGTATTACGCACCCAATGCCTACCGCAGTACGCCTTTGGCCCAGTTGCTGCCGATTGTGCCGGACGATGCTTCCAACCCTGCGTTACAACCGCCGCCGAATCAACCCTTTGAACTGCACCTTACCGATGCGGGCCGCAACAGCACGGTCTTTCAGTTTTTCAGCAGCGAAAAAGCCAATCTCCAGCAGGTGGCCCATCTGCCGCCGCTGTATTGGTATCAGCCGGTGCTGGGGCTGCAGGCCAGCGCTGCGGTGCTGGCCGATTTGCCCAGTCGCACCATCAATGGCCGTCCCATGCCGCTGCTGGTGCTGGGCCGCTACGGAGCCGGCCGCACCATGTTCTCGGCCATCGCCGACACCTGGCGCTGGCGCTATTACCACGACTCGCCTTTGTATAAGAGCTACTGGTTGGAAATGGTGCGTCTGCTCGATCGCTCGCGGGCGTTTGGCCAGGCATCTTCCATGTCTATGACGGTGCCCTCGCGGCATGTGGAGGCTGGCTCGCCGGTGACCGTATCGCTGAAGGTGCGCGACCCAATTTTGCAAAGCCAAATGCCGCAGCAGGTACGGCTGAACCTCGTCAATGCCGCCGGCGCAGTTATGCAACTGGTCATGCTCTCGCGCGTTGGTGCGGGCGCCGGTAAGTACGAAGGCACTGTTACCTTATGGCGATCGGGTGATTATAAGATTGCTGCACCGGCGGGCGAATTGCCCAAGTCGGTGCCGGCCATCCATCTGACGGCTTCTTTGCCCAATCGCGAGTTTGCCAACCCCACGGCTGATCCGCAAGGGTTGGCACGCCTGGTCGCCGGCACCGGCGGCAAACTGCTGCCGCTGCCGCAGGCGTCGCAACTGGCTCACCTGGTGCCCGATCGCAGTGTTGAAACGCTGCTTACGCAGGCTCGGCAAATGTGGAATAAGCCCATAGCCCTGCTGTTGGTTGTGTTACTGCTGACGGTAGAATGGATACTGCGGAAGCGGTCGGGCCTGGTTTAACCCGCTTGGTGCAATTACCGCGCCCGGGGCAGGGCGAAGCTGGCCGCGGCTCAAGGGCTGTGAAATTTTAAGGACGGGGCGGTGCCTCATGGGCCGCCGATGGAGTTTGGTATGACAACCGCAGGCACAGGGCAACCCTTGCTGGAGCGCATCAGCCGGCTGCGAGGTAAAGTGCGCCGCCTTACGCTGACGCATGGCATGGCGCTGGTGCTGGCCGCCTTTTTGGCGGCGGCGGTGGTGCTAAGCCTGCTGGACTATTGGCTGCACTTTGCGGGCATGGTGCGGTTGGTGCTGGCTTTTGTGGTATTGGGTGCCGTGGCGGGCGGTATATGGCGATTCATCGCTCGGCCGCTGCAAAGCCCGCTGGGCAATACATTTTTGGCCGCCCGCGTAGAAGATGCCAACCCCCTTGCGCATGACGAGCTGATGTCTGCGGTCGGCTTTTTAGAAAGCCAGGCCGCTCGGAATAATGCGCTCGCCAAGTTGTCGGTGGCGCAGGCTGAGGCATTGGCCGCCAGGTTGGATTTTTCGCGTGTGGCCGATGCACGACTTGTATGGCGAGCTTTGGCTCTGGCTGGTTTGGCTTTGTTGGTGGTGTTGGGCATGGTTGCGGCCAACCCGGCGGCGGCCCGGTTATCGCTTCAACGCTGGCTGGCGCCGCTGGCCCACAACCCGTGGCCCCGTTCAACGCATGTGGCCTTTTTGTGGCCGCAGAAAAACCCTCCCCGCCTTTGGCCGCGGGGTGAGCCACTTACCGTTGAGGCTGTGGTGGACAAAGGCTTTTCGCCGACGATGCATGTATGGTTGGTAAGCCGCGCCGGTGATCGGAAATTTTCTCCGCAGCTTATGACTTTGCAGCACGCCCTGCCCGGCGGACGCGGAGTTTTCGCCCGCGTTATTCAGCCGGAAGGCCGCGCATTTGCCATCAAGGTATTGGCCGGCGACGACCTTAAAGAAAAATATGTTTCCATTAAGGTGGTTCCGCGTCCGATCATCATAGAACTCTCCGCCCTTGTTGCGGCGCCATCTTACGCCCCCAATGTGCCCAGCCGAGAAGTATACCTGCAAACCGGCGCGGTGGCGGCGGTAGCGGGTTCTACCCTGACCATTAGCGTTACCACCAGTGAGCCTATCGCCGCCAACAAAGCCGGCCAGCCGCGCATCAGCTTTATCAGCCTTCTCACCGGCAAACCCATTGCAGCTGCTGTTACCATGAAACTCATCAAGCCGCAGCAGGCCGTTCTTACGGTGCCGGCAAACCATTCGCTGCACCTGCGGCTCCGCGTGAGAGACACCGACGGTTTTGCCAATCGCACGGGTGGGCTGGTTGATTTGCGCGTTGCGCCCGATGCGCTGCCTCATGTGCGCATTACGCGGCCTAAACAGGTGGTGGACCTTACGCCCGACGCCACCGTCAACATTCACATTACCGCCGAGGATGATTTGGGTTTGAGCGGCCTGGAGTTTGTCGTGCGGCGCTTTGCCGCCGCAACTTCGGCCCCTCCGCTGCTGCGCCAGCGTGTGGCCTGGGCCAACCAAATTTACGACCCGGCTACCGGCTCGGCGACGGCCAACGCGGTGTTTGCCTGGCCGCTTTCGGCCATGGCCCTTAAGCCCGGTGATCGGCTCACGGCCTACGCGCAGGTGCGCGACAACTATCGGCATGATCTGCCGGGCGGCAAGGTGCAGCGGCACCCGTGGGTGCGTTCAGGTTATTTGCTGATTGACATTCGCAGCAAGGCCGCCATCGAAAAAAAGATGCGGAGCGATCTTGCCGCGGTGCGGCATGCCATCCGCATGCTGGCGCAGCAACAGCAACAACTGTTGGCTCAAACGCAGGCGATCGAAGAATCTGTCAGGCACGCGGGCAAAATAACGCCTCAGCAGCGGGCTGCCCTGGCGCAGCTTGCCCAACAGCAGATGGCGCTGGCGCAGCGCGCAGCGGCTATTTCCCGGGCGATCAACCATGTGCAGCGCATGGCCGGCCGCAACAAGCTGGCTCAGTCGCCTCTGGGCAAACTCGCAAAGTCGGTGCGCAGCGCCATGCAACAGCTTGCCAAGCAGGTTATGCCCCAGGCCGGCAACTCCCTTAGCCAGGCGCACGAGGCGTCTGCCTCCAGTTCCAGCAAGGCCATGAGTCAAACCGCCGCCGCGGCCGCCGCTTCTGCTGCGCAGCAACAGCATGCTCTGGCCATGATGCAGCATGCCCTGCATAAGCTGGGCGCCAACAGCGAGTTTCAGCGCTTGACGCAGGAGGTGGCCAAGTTGCTCGCGCAGCAGAAGGGACTCGCCGCCGGATTGCATACCGTGGCCCAACAAACCATCGGGCAGGAGTTTTCACAGCTTGCCAGCGGGTTGCAGCAGCAGTTGCAGAAACTTGCCGGCAGCCAGATGCAGCTATCTCAAAGTGCCATCCACGTGACCGGGCAGCTTGGCGACGCCGCACGGCGATTCGCCAAAACCAACCCGGCTATCAGCAAGGCGCTGGCCCAAGCCGCGGCGCTGGCGCAGCAATATCAAGTAAGCGGTTCCATGGCGGCGGCTTCGCAGGACGCGGGTAAAAATCAGATGCTTTCGGCATCCGGCAATCAGGGCAAGGCCCTTGCCGGACTCGAGGCGATGTTGCGGGCGCTCAATCGCGAAAGCCGCGCCGCATTGCGGCAGCTTGCCCGGCAGATGCTGGATTTACAGGCTGTGATTCAACACTTAATCAAGCAGCAGTTGCTCACACGAGGTTCGGTTGAAACGCAGCGGCCGCAGGCCGGCGAAAATGTTCTGGCGCGCTGGGCCGACCCGCAGAGCCGGTTGCAGCTTTCCACCGTGAAGGCCGCACAGGAGGCCGGCAGCATGAGCCAAACCTATCAGGCGTCGGATGATCTGACGCTTGCCGCAAACAATATGGGTCAGGCGACCGGCGCTTTGCTGGCCGACCGCAAGCCCGATGCCCTTACCGGCCAGCATGATGCGCTAACACATCTGCGGGCCGCGCTAAAATCACTGGCTTCCCAAATGCACAGCGTAAATAACAAGCTGAAGGAGCAAACGCTCGCGGCTCTGCGTCGCCGTTACCAGCGCATTGCCGTGGAGCAAACCGGTGTGCAAAGCGATACGCTGGCCATAGCCCGGCGCAAGGCCCAGCGCGGAGAACTTATGCGGTCAGATCAGTTGCAGCTTATGACCGATGCGGCCGATCAGGGCAAGCTCATCGAGCGGCTCGGCGCCATCAGCGAGCGGGTAAAAACCAAAGCGCCCATTTTGTATTGGATTAACTCGCAAATAGCTTCCGACATGAACGCTGCACAAAACCTCATGATCGCCGCCCATGTAGATGAACCGCTGGCGCTCGCGCAGGAATCGGTTCTTAATCGGCTGCATGAAATAATCGCCGCGCTCAAAAAAGAGCAGCAGGCGTTGCAGCATGGCGGCGGCGGCGGTGGTGGCGGTGGGGGCGGCGGTGGCAAGCAGCCGCTGGTGCCGCCAGCCGCGCAGCTTAAACTGCTGCGAGCCATGCAGTTGCAGATTAACGCCGATACGCAGGAGCTTTATCACTCGCTTAAGGGTGCTTCGCCGGCAGGGCGGGGGCCTCTGGAGCAGGCAATTCAACGGGTGGGCCAGACGCAGGCCCAACTCCAGACCGAAGCCCAGCATGTCGCGCATATGTTGCAACAGGGTGGCGGACAATAGGATAATGGTATGGGTTGCCGATAAACCCGGCATCGCAGGAGTGCAGCGCAATGTACCGACCGGCCGATCATTCGAGCATTCAAAGAATCAAACATCGCGCGGGGGTGCTGTTTCTGGCGGGCGCTGCGGCTTTGGCGTTGAGCGTGCCAGTTCGCGGCAGCAGCGGGTGGATGCAGCATGCCATGCTTTGGCCCAGCCTGTCGCCGCATTTGGTCGCGCAACCTTCGCCGCAGCAGCAGGCAGCGAAGCAAATAACCAGAATGCTCCATGAAATGCAGGCCAGCGCCGGCCGACTGCAAAAAAGCGATGCCGGCGACACCACACAGGATATTCAGCGTCGCATAGTTACCAACCTCGATACCCTCATTCAGATGGCGCAGCAGCAACAGTCGAGTGGTGGTGGTTCGTCACAGTCATCGGCCAAGCAGCAGGGCCAGCAGTTGCAGCAATCGCAAGGTAATGGCCCGCAGCAGCCGAACGAAGGCCCAAGCCAGGCGGCCCGCAATTCCAAATATTCACCCGGTGTGACCTTGCCGGCCCAGCTCAACAAGCCTTTTGACTCCAACAAGCGCCAGTGGGGCAACCTGCCCGCCCGCGAACGTAACCTGATCATGAATGGCATTCGCAAAGGGACGCTGCCGCAATACCGCTCGCTGGTCAATGCGTACTATGAGGCCCTGGGGCGGCTCAACGAGCCGCAGAGCAAATAGGTTTTATCCCGCCGAGTTAAACCAGACCCGTGTTGAAGTCGCCGCTCCGTCCGCGTAATGGCGTCCTGATTCCATGCGGTGATGCTGAGGCAAATCATGCGCTCGGCGAGTCGGCGCCAGCGATCATTTACCTGAATAGCCCCTCAATGTCTACGGGCAAATTCGTCGCTTTTTATAGCAAAAATCCTGCGTCTTGCCGTGGCTTTGCCGTGCAAAATTTGGTGGCATACGGCAAGCAGAGGCAATCCCCACCTTAAATCGGAATTTTTCGTAGCCCGATAACAAAGCGTCCCATCACACCAGACGGGCGATAAAAACGGGGCCTATATTGCGCCTGATGCGGGGCCTATAAGCATTTTGGCGCGTGATAATAAATCGCCGACTGCGGCCGCTTTTCCTTCAACTCGGACGCGGGGACATGCCGATTCAACACCCCGGCTGACAGGAACAAAACTCTCCGTTCCCGCAGCCGCCCGACGTGGTGGAGCACTCTCAACATGCCAAGCATTCCCGCCTTTATTTTTCTTACTCTCTTAAGGAGCTACCCATGCGTATATCTACACAACTCAACACAACTGCGCGCCGTCCGATAAGCGCAGCCGCCCTGGCCGCATGCGCGGCCGCGGCCCTGACCGCTGTGCCCGCCCTGGCCAGCACGCTTGCCCAGATCGGCGTAACCCAGCTTCGCCAGGTCAATCCGAGCCTCACCGGAGCCGGCGTGATCTTGGGCCAGGCCGAAGCGTCGGTCGGCGGCGCCACCGACGCGTTTGAAGTCAACCCCGCCAATTTAGGTGCTACGGCCTCGGGCCAGAGCCGCAGTTTCGTTTACACCAATTCCAGCAACGTGGCATCGAGCGTGTATTCCAGTGCGGCTTATTCCGGCCATGCCGAAGCGGTAGCCCAGAATTATTACGGCTCAAGCGGCGTAGCCGACGGCGCTACGACGATTTACAACTACGACTCCAACGCGTGGGCCGGCACCTATGTGTTCTCCGATAAAGCTCCGCCCACCGGCCTCGCTATCGTCAATCAAAGCTTCATCTACAGCCAGCTTACCGCCGGCACCACCGACTCGGTGGATACTTACTACGATAACTACACCGATCAATACAACACCATCTTCGTTTCGGCGGTGGGCAACGGCGGTTCCTCCACTACGTACACCACGCCCTCCAGTCAGATCAATGCGCCCGCGACGGCATACAACAGTATTGCCGTGGCGGCCTATGGCGGCTCCAGCGGCGTGGGCACCACCTTTGACGGTCGCTCCAAGCCGGACATTTCGGCTCCGGCCGGTGAGACGAGCTTTGCGGCTCCTCTGGTGGCGGGTTCGGCGGCGCTTTTGGTGCAGGCCGGCCGCATGGGTATCGGCGGCGGCAGCGTTTCCGCAGAAACCGATGAACGCACGGTCAAGGCTCTGCTGCTCAACGGAGCCGTCAAGCCGGTGGGATGGACTCACACCGCCACGCAACCGCTCGATACCCGCTGGGGTGCTGGTGTCGTGAATGTATACAACTCGTATACTGAGCTTGCCGCCGGACAGGTGCATGCCACAACATCGAACACGGCGGCGTTGGGCAGCACCGGGCCGGCGGAAACTTCCATGGCGGCTCAAAGTCATCTGCAAGGATGGGACTTTGCCAGCATTACCAGCAGCGCCTCGGCCAATGCCATTAATCACTATGTGTTCAACCTCGGCAGCGCGTCGAATTTGACGGCCACGCTGGTGTGGAACCGGCAAATCAACCAGGCCAACATCAACAACCTCGACTTGTATTTGTACAACTCGCTGGGGCAGGTGGTGGCCATCAGCGACAGCAGCGTTGACAACGTGCAACAGCTTTACACGCTCAACCTTGCACCCGGCAAGTACGATCTGGAAGTGGTTAAACTCGGCGGCTCAAGCGAGGTATCCTCGCAGGAGCAGTACGCTCTGGCGTATTCATTTATAAGCAGCTCTACCGCCAGCACGCCCGAGCCGGCAACGCTTAGCCTGCTTGTGGTTGGCGGAACCGCCCTGCTCATGCGGCGGCGCAAGCCCGCCGCGGCCAAAGCATAAACTCCGGAAGCCTGCCGGAGAAGAATTTCTCACAACGGCCCGGACTGTCGGCGACGGCAGTTTGGGCCGACAGGCTTTTTGCCGATAATACATGAGTTGCGGCTGTGATGATGGGCCGCCGCCCGGCAGGGCCGGCGAATAACAATGGCCTCGGGTCAAACCTTGGACACCGACGGGAGCCGGGGGTTTTGGCTTTGAGATCCAGGCCGCTTGTTTCTTGCCGGACGATTTTCCCGTTTTCCCCCGGCGAGCCGGGGGCTAAATGGGGATGGATAGCGCCCCACGGGCACTCACATGGGTACAACGTCGGAAAATCGGCCGATCCCCGGCCGCGGTCCGCCGCCGGCGCACTTGACTGGGGCGGCATGGCTCCATACAATCCGTTCATCCGGATTAAAGGATATATAGTATGCATATACTCGATATTTTCGCCCGCGACACCACCACATTTTCTTTTGAGTTTTTTCCGCCCAAAAGCGACCAGGCCGCAGCGCAGTTGTTTGATCACATTGCCCAGCTTGAGCCTCTGGCTCCTTCGTTTGTGTCGGTGACTTACGGCGCCGGCGGTTCCACCCGGCAGCGCACCCATGAGCTTGTGCTGCGTCTCAAGCAGCAAACCACGCTCGACCCCGTGCCCCACCTGACGTGCGTAAGCCATAAGCGGGCGGATATACAGGACATTTTAACACGCTACGCCGCAGCGCATGTGGGCAACATTCTGGCGCTCGGAGGCGATGTGCCCCGCGATGCCGCCGGTTACGACCGCGCCCATGACGACTTTAAGCATGCCGCCGATCTGGTGCACTTTATCCGGGATTTTAACCGGGCGAGCCTGCACCCCGAGCCGCGCGGTTTTGGCGTTGGTGTGGCGGGCTTTCCGGAGGGGCATCCGGCGACGCCCAACCGCCTGCAGGAAATGGATTACCTCAAGGCCAAGGTTGATGCCGGTGCCGACTATATCTGCACCCAATTGTTTTTCGACAACCACGATTTTTACGACTTTCGCGAGCGCTGCGACCTCGCAGGCATTCGCGTGCCGATTATCGCCGGAATTATGCCCATCACGTCGGCCTCCGGCATGAAACGCATGGCGGAGCTGGCGCTGGGCGCTCATTACCCGGCGCGGCTGCTGCGGGCCATCAACCGCGCCGGCGACGATGCCGATGCTGTGCGCCGCGTAGGTATTCATTGGGCCACGGAGCAATGCCGCGATCTGCTGGACAATCAGGTTCGCGGCCTGCACTTTTACACGCTCAACAATTCGTACGCCACGCTTGAGATTTATCGCAATCTTGGCGTAAAAAATAGCGCCGCGCTGCGATAAGACGCCGCTCGGACAGGCTCCTGGTCTGTGATGTCTCCTTCGGAGCAAACACTGCCGGGGCTTGAGGTCTGCGGCTTGGTATAAACATGCGGTACCATGCAGTTCGCATGTTGCTATCGCCCGTGTCATAGGACGAAGCGCGGTTAGGCCGTACGCCAGCTCTATCAGCGGTGTAACTCGCCTGCGAATTCGAGTAAGGTTGTAAATCTGCGGGCTGATGGATAAAGTCGCTTTCGATGACGCTTGCCCGCAGCGAGGCGGGGGGCGGGCTTTTTGGCGTAAGTTTATGTCCTGCATAGAAATTATTTATAGTGATCGTACCGACCATGCGGCGCGGCTGGCGGAGATTAAGTCGCGGCTGTCCATAGGGCCGATGTTGCTGGCGGAGCTTTCGCCCACCGGCGAACCTTCGGCCCAGCAAAAGGTGCGAGCCATTTTGGCCGATGTGCGCCGCGACGGTGACGACGCCTTGGTGCGGTACAGTCGGCAGTTTGATCAATTTACCGGTGATGCCAGCGCCTTGCGCGTTTCGGCGGCGGCCATCGCGGCGGCGGCCAGCCAGGCGGACACCGCCTTTATTGCCGCGCTGGATTCCGCTATCGCCAACGTGCGACGGTATCAGCAGGCGATGCTGCCGCCAGAGCCTGCGGCCATTGTGCCGGCGGGGGGCGGCGCCGGTGCGCGGCTGGCCGTGCGCTATCAGCCGTTGCAGCGTGTGGGCGTGTATGTGCCAGGCGGCGCTGGAGCGTATCCATCTACTGTGGTTATGAGCGTAGTGCCGGCCCAGGTGGCGGGCGTTAAAGAAATTTGCATCTGCAGCCCGGTGCGCGGCGGGCAGGTATCGGCGGCGGTATTGGCCGCGGCGTCGCGGCTGGGCATTGATGAGGTTTATGCTGTGGGCGGCGCGCAGGCGATAGCAGCCATGGCGTTTGGCACGCAAAGCATCAGGCCGGTGGATAAAATAGTCGGCCCCGGCAACACCTATGTGCAGCTTGCCAAAAAAGAGCTTTTTGGCGTGGTAGATATTGACAGCTTCGCCGGCCCCAGCGAAGTGATTGTGCTGGCCGACGATTCCGCCAGCCCCGTTGCCGTCGCCGCCGAGCTGCTGGCCCAGGCCGAGCACGCGCCCGGCAGTTGCCTGCTTATTACCGCCTCGTCGGCCTTGGCCGCAAAGGTGCAGCAGCAAATGAAAGTTCAGCTTGCCAAGCTGCCGCGGTGCGAGCTTACAACCAAGGCTCTCGCGTACGCCAGCGCTCTGGTGGTGGCGCCCAGCCACGACGCGGCCTTGGCGATGGTGAATGAGTTTGCGCCCGAGCACCTGCAAATTACCACCCGCGACGCGCGCGGCGATGCATTTCGCATTGTCAACGCGGGAGCCATTTTTATTGGCGAGCCTACGCCGGTAGCCGCCGGCGATTACCTGGCCGGGCCTTCGCATGTGCTGCCCACATCGGGCACGGGACGGTTTTTCAGCGGATTGTCCGCCGAGAGCTTTCGCAAACGCATCAGCATGGTCGAATATGACGCCGGTGCGCTGCATGCCGCCGCCGACGCCATCGTGACGCTGGCTCGCGGCGAAGGTTTTGAGGCGCACGCCCGCTCGGTGATGGCGCGGCGCGACGGCAACGTTTAGCCGCAGTGCGTTTTAAGCCGCCGCAGGTAACGAAAGGAGCTTTCATGCCACCGAGCGAGGCAACGGAGTTGCAGGCCGGCGAAACCGTCGGCATCATTGCCGGCCAAGGCATGTTGCCGGTGTCGGTGGCCCAGGGGCTGGTGGCCGCCGGGCACCGGGTAGTGGTGGCGGCACTGGCCGGCCAGGCAGAAGAATCGCTCCTCGCGCAGCAGTCGCATGTACTCAAGCGCGTGGGGCTTATTCGCATCAATCAGTGGATACGATTGTTCCGACGTCACGGGGTGCGGCAGGCCATCATGGTGGGCCGCGTCGCCAAAGAGCGCATTTACGACCGCTGGTACTTCTTGCGTTATGTGCCCGATTGGAGGACGATTCGCGTATGGTTTGTCCGACTCCGGCACGATAAACGCAGCGATCGGTTGCTGCGGGCCGTTGCGGATGAGCTTTCAGATGGAGGCATCACGCTTATTGACGTTCGACCGTATATAGGTGAACTGCTGGCAACCGAAGGGTTCATGAACCGCGTTCGGCCCAGTGCCGAGGTTTTGGCGGATATCGCCTTTGCCTGGCCGCTGCTGCAGCAGATGAATGCGTTGCTGGTAGGCCAGAGCATTGCGTGTAAAGATCGCGAAATTGTCGCGGTTGAAGCCATGGAAGGCACCGACCGCATGATTGAGCGCGCCGGTTTGCTGTGCCGCCGCGGCGGCTGGGTTTTGTGCAAGGCCAGCAATCCCAATCAGGACATACGCTTTGACGTGCCCACCGTGGGCGAAAAAACGCTGCACAATTTGAAACAGGCCGGCGCTGCAGCGCTGGTTCTGCAAACGGGCCGCACCATCATGTTGGAAAAGCCAAAAATGCTTGCCCTGGCCGATGAGCTGGGCATAGCGGTCATAGGCAAAGGTGAGTGAAACGCGGCGCATTGCGTTTTGCCATGTGCCGCCGACACCCGCTGAAGCGTAACCGGCGACCCCTCAAGTAACCACTTTGCGCCGCACCTGTTTTCATATACTTTATGTAGGCGGCGCGATGGACCGGTTGATCTCTCCATCGCCAATGATTACGCGCCGGCCGGCCGCACGCGGCGCTTGAAGGAGATATCTCATGGCTGGTAAAGGTAACGCGGTTATCGGGCAATCAGGCGGGCCTACCGCGGTCATCAACCAATCGCTGGTGGGCGTTATCGATGAACTCAAAAAGCAAGGCAAGGTAGATCGCATTTTGGGCGCACGCCACGGCGTAAAGGGTATTATTCAAAGCGACTTTATTACGCTTAACGATGTACCTGCCGACCTGCTCGAACGCGTCGCCCTTACGCCTTCGAGCGCCTTAGGTTCCACGCGCGATAAGCCGGATGAGGCCTATTGCCAGAAGATTTTCGAATCGTTTAAAAAGCATGCCGTCGAATATTTTTTCTACATCGGCGGCAACGACTCGGCGGATACCGCCCGCATCATCAGCGAAATGGCCGTCAAATCGGGCTATCCGCTGCGGGTTTATCATGTGCCCAAAACCATTGACAACGACCTGCGAACCACCGATCACTGCCCGGGCTATGGCTCGGCGGGGCGGTTTGTGGCCCTGGCGCTGATGGGCGACGACCTGGACAACCGCTCGCTTAAGGGTGTGAAAATTGACGTGATCATGGGACGCGACGCCGGCTGGCTGACCGCCGCTTCCGCCCTGGCGCGCTGCGACGAGGGCGACGGCCCGCACCTTATATATGTGCCTGAAGTTGATTTCAGCGACGACAAGTTCCTCGCCGACATTGACCGCGTGTACACCAAGTTGGGTCGCTGCGTGGTGGCGGTGAGCGAAGGCATTCGGTATAAAGCCGGCGATAAGCACAGCCTCGTGACCGAAAAAGTTGTCTCCGGCGGCGAAGTAGACGCCCATGGCAACAAGCAGCTTTCAGGCACCGGTGCTCTGGGTGATTTTTTAAGCGATCTGGTTAAGAGCAAACTCGGCGCCCCCTTGCAGGAAAAAACCGGCGGCAAACTGCGCGTGCGGGCCGATACCTTCGGCTATTTGCAGCGCAGCTTTCCCACTATTGTAAGCCCGTCCGATGCCCACGAGGCCCGCCTGTGCGGGCGTAAAGCGGTTGAGTACGCCCTGACCGCGCCGGAAGGCCTGGCCAGCGGCTCGGTTGCCATGAGACGCATCAGCGAAACCCCCTACAAAATTGAAACGTTTCCGACGGCTTTGTCCAATGTGGCCCGTCAAACCAAATCACTTGATCCGACCTTTGTAATCAATGGCTGCGATATTGGCGCCGGCTTTATTAAATATGCCAAACCGCTGGTGGGCGAGTTATTCCGGCCGGGCAAGCTGTGATGTCGCCAGCAGCCCCATATGCCGGGGCTTCATCGGCTCGGCGCAATTTATAGAGGTATGCGGCCCCATGACCACGCCCTCTCAAGCGGTGATTGTGCGGCCCGCAACCTCGGACGATCTCGCGGCGGTGGTAGAACTTTGTCTGCTGGTGGAGCGTCAGCACGAAACCTACTGGCCGCTGCGCTGGCAGCTTAAGGCGGACATCCGCCCGCGCTATGAGCGCTGGCTTGGGGCCAATGTTAACGCTTCAGGCTGGCTGATTGCGGTGGCCGAGCTGGCTCATGAGCCGGGCGCGGTTGTTGGCTCGCTGGTGGCAGGGTTACTCGATGACATTCCCATTTATGCCGACGTGCGTTATGCATTTATTCACGACATGGCCGTGGCTGATGCTACCCGGCGGCAGGGGGTTGGCCGTGAGCTTGTGCGCTACGCTGCCGCATGGGCACGCTCGCAGGGCGTGCGACAATTGCGCTTGATGGCGGCTGAGCCTAATGCACCAGCGGTGCGGTTATTTCAATCGGTTGGTTTTCGTACAACGTATCATGAAATGGTGCTGCCGCTGGCGCCGTAACGTTAACAGCAAGGAGGATTGCCCATGGCTGCAAATAACCCGGCTAAGCCGCACGATGAATCGTGCATATTCTGCCGCATTGTCGCCGGCAGTATTCCGTGTCACCGTATTTATGAAGATGATGTGGTGCTGAGCTTTTTAGACATAGGCCCCGTTACGCCCGGCCATGTGCTGGTGATACCCAAAGCGCATCACGCCACTGTTATGGCCGCGCCTGCCGAACTGATGGCCGAACTTGGGCGAAGGTTGCCGAAGCTCGCGCGTGCGGTAACACAGGCGGTAAATTGCCCGGCCTGCCATGTGCTGCTCAACAGCGGCGTTGAGGCGATGCAATCGGTGGCACACCTGCATTATCACATTATTCCACGGCGGCTCGGCGACAGCTTTCATGTGCCGTGGCCCGCCGGCAAGCTCGATACCGCCGCTGCGCAGTCGCTGGCAGCGAGCATCGGCGAGAATCTAAAATAAGCCATGAATTAATACTGCGGCCCGGCACGGCAGGCATTGGAGCCAATCAGAGGCGGGCGAGGCCTTGTCGTTGTGTGGTGGTAAGTTTTGGCTGTACCGCGTACAAGCTGGCGCAGGGCATCTGTGGCATAGTTACTGTAGGGCCTGTAAATAAATAGCCGGTACAATCTGGCTGGTTCTTTTGGCCGCCGGCTTGGTTACTCGCTCCTTACAGACCCACCAGGCGGGGTATGCGCGTCGCTCACGCCTCGCCGACGGCCAAAATTCCCTCGCCATATCAGTACATATTATTTCTTTACAGGCCCTAATTTAATTATGGCAAAACTCAGCCCGGTTTCAGGCCCAGTCGCTGAAGAATAGTTATGAGAATTTCTTCCGGTTCGGTCATGCGGCCTTTGCCGGTGGTGCGGCAGGCCTGCCAGCCTTCATCCGGGCCGATGAGCGTTACACCCAAAGTGGCCACCGCAGCCAGATTGCGCTGCGTTGCAGGGTGTTGCAGCATGCCTTCGTTCATGGCGGGTGCGGCGAATACTTTTGCCGGATTGGCCGCCAGCAGCAGCGAGCTTACGAGGTCGTCGGCAAGGCCGTGGGCCATTTTGGCGATCATGTTGGCCGTGGCGGGGGCGACTACAATAAGGTCGGCGTCGCGGGCCAGGCGAATATGCGGCGGGTCTTGATGCTGCTCGCCGGCAAGATTATGCCATAGATCGGTGTGAACGGGGCGGCCGCTAAGCGCTTCAAATGTTGCCGCTCCGACGAACTGCCGGGCGTTGGCGGTCATGGCGACATTAACATCCACGCCGCGCTGAACCAGGCGGCTTACGACATGGCAAACTTTATAGGCCGCAATACCGCCGCACACGCATACCAGCACCTGGCGTTGAGTTGTAACAGAAGGCTGGCTCATAGAGAGTTACCCTCGCAGCGGGTGCGGGTTTGCGGCGCATCATGGGTAAATATGCCGCGATTATTTTTTGGCGGTTTCGTGGCGGCGTCCCAGGGCATCCGCCGGTTTGGAGATGCCGGGGCACTTTTCGTAATCAATGGCGATTTTGTCCTGCAGAATTTCTTCAATGACCAGTTCGAGGTCGGTGCGGCCGTTGCGTTCCACCAGGGGCCGGGCGCCGCCGATGAGTTCGCCGAGGCGGCGCTGCACCAGTGCGCACAGCTTGAATCGTCCGCCAAGCTTGTGAACAATTTCATCACTTTTGATTGCTTCAATCACGGTGGTGGCTCCTGTTAAGGCGGCCTTGGTTTAAGGCCGCGGCTCGCATGGGTGTTATTCACTTCCGCAACGCATCGCGGTACAGCACCGCAGATGACCGCCTGCTACAACTGCCGCAGCGGGTTTGGCGGCTGGCGGACCGCGGCGACAAACCGCTTAATATCCTCAATGGCCTCAACCAGCACCTGATTGACAACCATAAACCGATAAGCGCCCGATTCGCAGGCGGCTTTAACCTCGGCGGCGGCCTCGGCCACGCGGCGTTGTATGGCCGCGGCATCATCGCGCCCGCGCGATTGCAGGCGGGCAATCAGGTCTTTTTCGGCGGGGGGCATAATAAAAATTCCCACCGCTTCGGGGAACATTCGGTGTATCTGGCTGCCGCCCTGAACATCTATTTCCAGCAGCACCATTTTGCCCGCCGCTAGGCTTTCGACCACTGGCTGCTTTAAGGTGCCATACCAATGGCCGAACACATTAGCATATTCCAAAAACTCGTTATTTTCAAGCCTTTGTTTAAACTCGGCCTCGGATATAAAGAGGTATTTTTTGCCAAGGGCATCTTGGGGCTTGCCGGCCCGGGTGGTGGCCGAAACGGCGAATTCGGCCGGTAAATCGCAGGCAAGCCGGCGGCAAATGGTTGATTTGCCTACACCCGACGGGCCGGAAACAAATACCAAAAGACCGCCTGCGGCGGATGGGGTTGCGGGTTGTGATGGGCTTGCTGCTTGCGACATGGCATGTGCGGCAGGGTAAAACAGCCGGGGGGCTATTCCACGTTCTGCACCTGCTCCTTAATGCGGTCAATGGCGCTTTTGATGTCCACCGTGCACCGGGCGATGGCGCTGTCGCTGGCCTTACTGCCGATGGTGTTGGCCTCGCGCAGCATCTCCTGGGCGATAAACTCGAGCTTGCGGCCCGCCTCGGCTTCATCGCGGCAGGTTTCGGTGAATTGATCGAGATGCCCCTGCAGGCGGGCCAACTCCTCGCTGATGTCGGCCCGGTCGCCAAAGAGCGCCACCTCGCGCAGAAGGTCGGCATCGTTAAGCGACAGCTTGGCATCAGACACCAATTGCTGCACCCGCGCCCGCAGCCTTTGGTGATATTGCGCAACCACCTGCGGCGCCTGGAGTTTAATTTGCTGCAAGCCCGCGCCGATGCGATCGAGGTGTTTGGTCAGGTCGGCCGCCAAAGATTCGCCCTCCCGGCGGCGCATCTGCAGCAGTTGATCCAGCGCCTGTTGCACCAGCTTGGTTACCATGTTGCGGGCGGTTTCGTGTAATTCTTCGCTCTCGACGGGCTGCATACATACGCCCGGCAGCGTCAACAGGGTGGGAAGGTCGAGCGTATACTGGCCGCCCCCGGCTATCGGCTGCGACTCGGCGATGGCGAGCATTTGCTGAAGGTATAGTTTTGCGGCTGCGGCATTGACGGGCGATACCGTTTCGATGGCTTCGCCGCGAAGGGTAACTTTTACTGTAACCGAACCGCGGGCGATTTTTGATCGAATCAGCCGCTCGATCTCCACTTCGCAGTCGGCAAGGTGTTCGTCGAGGCGGATGCTTATTTTAAAGAAGCGGTTGTTGACGGCGCGCAACTCAACCTGGCATACCAGGCCTTGAGCCTGTGCACTGGCAGAACCATAACCGGTCATGCTGAGAATCATCAAAGCTCCAAGCAAAGGCAGCCCACTGGCAACGGGGCGGTGGCATAGGCCTGCAAGTATGCTGCCGTCGCCAGACAAAATTATGGCTTGGCAGTTCCGGGGGCGGCCGCTTTCGTATTATTGACGGCGGCTTTAACCGCAGCCTTGGCCGGAGCGGTTGCCGCCTGCGTAGCTGCGGCCTGGGTCGCCGCGGCGACTTTGGCCATTGGCTTGGCGGTTGCGGGCGTGCCCGCCTGGCCGCTTGCGCCTGCCGCACCGGCGGCGCTGGTTTGAGTTGTGGCAGCCGAGGCCGGCACTTCAACACCCTGAACGCGCCAATTCAAAAATATCGCCAGCGCGATAAACATCGCGAAAAGTACGACAGTAACCCAGGTAAACACATCGCCGGTTTTTGTGCCAAAAGCGGTGCCGCCGCCCGCAGCGCCAAATGCTCCGATCAGGCCGCCGCCGCGACCGCGCTGCACCAAAACCACCAAAATCATCAGCAGGCTGATGAGCGTAAAAATAATAAATAAAAATGTCGTCATATCGAGCTTTCCTTTAATGCTGTGGGCCGCTTGGCTATGCGGCTGCCGGGGTCGTTAATCGAGGCCCGCCTCACGCGGCCTTGGCGGTTGCCGCCGCTGCGATAATGCCGGCAAACTCTTCAACAATAAGGCTGGCGCCGCCTACGAGCAGGCCGTCAATATCAGGTTGGCTCAGCAGCGAATGGGCGCTGGCCTTTTTTACCGATCCACCATATTGAATTTGCACGCTCTGTGCCAGGCCGTGGCCAAACTGCCCCGCGAGCCGCTCACGAATAAATTGATGCACTTCCTGAGCTTGTTCCGGCGTGGCGGTAAGGCCGGTGCCGATGGCCCATACCGGTTCGTAGGCAACCACCAGCCGGCCCTGCTCAACGGCGCTTGTCGGCACGCCTGCAAGGCCATGCTGCAGTTGCGTCTGCACCACCTGCTGCGTCTGATTGCCTTTGCGCTGGTCGAGCGTTTCGCCGACGCATAGCACGGCGGTCATGTTGCCGGCGAGAACCCCCAGAAGTTTTTTGTTCAGCAGGCTGTCGGCCTCGTGCAGAATGTGCCGCCGCTCGCTGTGGCCGACGAGTACATATTGCACGGCCAGTTCAGCGAGTTGTTCGCAGCTTACCTCGCCGGTAAATGCGCCGGGTTTTTCAAAGTAGGCGTCTTGTGCGCCGAGCTTCATGGGAGAGCCTTTGATGATGGCCCCCACGGCTTCAAGGTGCACAAACGTGGGTATAAGGGCCACCTGCGCCGGTGAACCTGCCGGGAAGTGTTTGACCAGGCCCTGGGCCAGCTCCACCGCTTTGGCGCGCGAGAGGTTCATCTTCCAGTTGCCGGCGATTAAAAACTTACGGGTGCTCATGGGATATGTTTTCCTTTGCGTTTATGGGTTGCGATCATTTGCTTTCAAAAGTTTCGGGTGCGAGCGTGTGTTCGCGGTCATAACCAGTTATTGGGCCGCGCCCACCGGAGCACCGCCCACCTTTGCCGCCGACACCGACGAAAATGAGCGATTAAACACATGGGCGATATCGTTGAGTTTGCGCATCATGTCGGCAAACTGGTTGGGCAGCAGCGCCTGCGGGCCGTCGCACATGGCTTTGCTGGGGCAATCATGCACTTCAACCATAATGCCATCGGCCCCGGCGGCGAGGCCGGCCTGCGCCAGCGCCGGCACAAACTCGCGCACGCCGCTGGCGTGGCTGGGGTCTACAATCACCGGCAGATGGCTGTTGGCCTTGACCACCGGCACAGCAGAAATATCAAGCGTGTAACGCAGGGCGGTTTCAAACGTTTTGATGCCGCGCTCGCATAAAATAACTTCTCGATTGCCCTGGCTTAAAATGTATTCCGCGCTCATAAGCCATTCCTGAATGGAAGCGGCCATGCCGCGCTTAAGCACCACGGGCTTGCGTGTTTTGCCAACTTCAAAAAGCAGGTTGAAGTTCTGCATGTTGCGGGCGCCGATTTGAAAAATATCGGTGTATCGTTCAATAACCGCCACATGGCGCGTGTCCATAACTTCGGTAATAACGGGCATGTTGTTTTCGCGGCCGGCATCGCGCAGCCACTTGAGCGCTTCTTCGCCATGGCCCTGAAAACTGTAAGGGCTGGTGCGGGGTTTATAGGCTCCGCCGCGCAGTACCGCAGCGCCGGCGGCCTTAATTTCGCGGGCGATGGTGTGCACCATCTGCTCGTTTTCGCAGGCGCATGGGCCGGCAATAGCCAGGCAATGTGCCCCGCCGACTTTCAGCGTGCCGCCGCTGGGGCATGGAATGCTAATCACCAGGTCGGCCTTATGAAACTCGCGGCTTGCGAGTTTGTAGGGCTTCATAATGGGCAATACCTGCTCGACACCATTGATGGATAGGAGGTGTTCTTTATCTACCTTGCCTTCTTCGCCGACAACGCCAATAACTGTGCGAAACTGCCCTTTAGAAAGATGCGCCTGCAGGCCCAGCGTCTCGATTTGCGAGACAATGTCTTGCACCAGCGCGTCGCTGGCATCAGGCTTCAGGATAACGATCATGCAGATAAACCTCGTTTGAGGCCGCAAGTGGATGCTTGCCGCTGGCTCCACCAATTTGGCCGAATTAAGCATTATGGGCAGATTTGCCAAAAATTACCACCTGCTTGCGGTGGAGTTTTTACCATAGCGCGCGGTGCATTCAATCTGATACCGAGGCCATCGGCAATATTATCGCCAATAAGACCATATAATATATAAAAAAGAAAAATAAAATGTGTAATACGCAATTGCTTGTGCGTGCAATAAAGTCCCCTGCTGCTGCGGACGTCATACCCCTTCAGGGTGCCGGCTTCCATCGCAGTTTTACCGCCACAGGGTAGTGGTCGCTTGGGTACAGGCCGTTGGCTAAGTGATCGCGCCAAATTTGGGCGGGCGTGTAGTGCCAGCCGCGGCTCAGGAAGATGAGATCGGTCGGCAGCTTCAGCACGGGTTTGCCTATAAAGTCCTGCCAGGTTCCCCAAAGTACGCCATGCGGGCGGGCGGCGTAGTCGAACGCGTCCACCAGCGAGCCATGCGGGCCGTCGCCGAATTGCGCACCCAGCAGGTTGGCGTAGAGCCGGGTAATGGTTTTGGGATGGTTCATATCGCCCAGAAAAATCACTTGAGCGCTCGGGTAGCGGCTCCACAATGCCCGAATGCGCTGCTGCATTCGCGCCGCAGCTGCGATAGCGCCGGGTATGCCATGGCGCAGGTGCACGTCGGCCACAATAATATCCGGCAGAATATGTTTGCGATCGCGCAGCAGCACCATGGAATAGTAGGTGTTTTCCGTGGCGTTGGCGGCAAGATGGTTCGGCCGTACCAGCCCAAACGATCCGGTAACGGCGGTGAAGCGATCTTTGCGGTAAAAAATCTGATTCCAGGTTTCCAGCGCCTGCGAGAGGCTGTTAAGCAGGTTCAGGCCAGGGCGTGCCGCCGGCGGATAATGATTATCGTACGGCAAATAGTGGGCGAAGAACGCCGCCTGTGCCGGCAGACAGGCCTGCATGGCAACAATATCGGGCTGGCGGCGGTAGAGGATGTTTAACAGCAGGCGCTGACGCCGGGCGGCGATGCTGCCCTGATTCTGCGGCTCCGCGGCGCCGAGATTAATAGTCACCACCGTGAGCGCGTGCGGGTGAACGATGGGTGCGGGCGGCGGAGCGATAATGTGTGCGGCACGAGGCCGCTGCGGCAAAAAACGCGCCAAGAAAAAAATCGCCGCAATGGGCACAACAACGGTTAACAGCCAGGCCAAGCGTTTCATGATGGTTGCTCGTCGCAGGGCGGGCGGCCGGGCGGCGAAATAGCTCCATATCAGTCAGTTTTGTTTCTACTGGGCAACATTTTGGCCATCATATGATCGGTCAACCGCGGCAGTGCGCTCGAAAAAACCAGAGCGAGGCGGCTGGGGGCAAAAGGCCAGAGTTCCGGTTTGGGGCGCTCGGCAAGGCGGGCGATCTTTTCGCCAACGAGCTGGGCCGTCTGGCTCTTGCCCACACCGCTGATGCGTGTGCGGCTGCGGCGCGAGGCCTCATCAAAAAAATCCGTTTGTGTCGTAATGGGGTGTACGGAGCTTACTTTAATGCCGGTGCTGCGCAACTCCACACGCTGCGCCTCCACCAGAGAAAGCTGTGCGGCCTTGGTAAGAGAATAAAACCCCATGGTGGGAAGCGAGCGCCTCGCCGCCGCCGAAGATACCGCAATGATGTGGCCGCTTTTTCGGGGCAGCATGATGTTGGCGGCTTCGGCCATGACATACCATGTTCCAAGCACATTGACGCGCCAGATTTCGTCAATCTGCGCCTCGTCGCTTTCGTGTACGCGGGCGACAAACCCAAAGCCGGCGTTGGCGATGGCCACATCCAGCCGGCCGAATTTTTCAATCGCAAGATGCAAGAGCGCTTGAACCTGATCGCGCCGGCTTACATCGCAGGGGTGCGCGACAACATCGGCTCCCAGCGCATGGGCCTGCTCGGCCACGGCCGTGAGTTTATCGGTTCGCCGGGCGCCCAGCACCAGTTTGGCGCCGCGTTTGGCAAACGCGAGCGCGGCGGCTGCGCCGATGCCTGAAGATGCCCCGGTGATCACGACGGTTTTACCGGCCAGGTTAATCATGCTTTGCTCCTGTTAAGCATGGACGTTCATAATGTCGCATCGCGCCGAACAGGCCGCGGCACGCGATTTTTACCAGGTTGCCGAGCGTCCGCCGTCCACCACGAGTTTCTGGCCGGTGACGTAATCCGTCTGACAAAGATACACCACGGCGGCGGCAATGTCTTGCGGCCCGCCGCGCCGTTTTGCGGGGATGCGAGCCGTCTGGCGGCGAATATCGGCTTTGCTCTGCCCCTTGTGCCACAAGATGGCCCCCGGGCATATGCCGTTGACCTGAACATGCGGAGCCGCGGCAATCGCCAGAGATTGCGTAAGCGACCAGAGCGCGGCCTTGCTGGCGCAGTACGCCATATAGCCGGGCCACGGGCGCTCGACTGAAATATCCAGCAGGTTGATGATTTTGCCGCAGCGGCGGCGTTTCATGCCGGGCAGAATTGCCTGGGACAACAGCAGCGGTGCAACGGTGTTGAGTGCAAATAATTGCTGCATGGCTTTCGGCGTGATGTCGCCCAAAGCTATCGGAAAAAACATTGATGCGTTGTTAACAAGCACATCCACCCGGCCAAACCGCCTTTGGGCCGCTGCCGCCAGCCGGCGCAGGTCCGCAGGCCGATCGAGATGGGCTTGCAGCACCATGGCCCGTCGTCCCAGCGCGGTAATTTCGGCAGCCAGCGAGGCCGCTTCCGGCGCTGAGGTTCCATAATGGACAATAACATCGCATCCCGCACGGGCGAGCGTAAGAGCCACCTCCCGCCCAATGCGTTTGGCAGCGCCAGTTACCATTGCTGCTTTGCCGGATAAGTTCATGAAACGCTGTCCTGCGGTTAACGGCTCTTGGCCGACATCTTAACCGCGGCAAGTGCTCTGTCACAGCAATATTTTAGGATGACTGCCTCTCGAAAGGCACACCCAGAGACGCCGGGGTTCCTGCCTCAATCCTAAAATTATGTTGTGATAGAGCACTAGCCATAAAAGCGTGACTCGAGAGCACGGGCAAGGGCAATAGTGGCCGTTGCCGCCCATTCTCAGTCGGGCGCAAATGAAAAGGGCGGGACACCAAAGGTATCCCGCCCCAAGTTTGCAGGTTGTAGGTTGTTGAGGAGATTTAGAATGAGTAAATGACATCCATGGCTGCGGTTGTCTGGTACTTTTTGCCCACGCCGCTGCTCACGCCGGCCGCTGCGCCGCCTTGGAATACGGCCTTGTCGGCGACGTCTTCGCGGAGTTCAGGCCGCAGCTTGAGGTATTTGCCCCAGGTGGAATTGGGGAATGGCGTAATGGTGGCGCCAATCGTAAACTCGCCATAGTTAACCGATACGCCCGACGTGCCGGCCGGCAGGTCGCCGCCGACGGTAAAGCTGTTGCCGTCGTAATACCATTCGGCTCGGCCATTAACCGTAACATAGCTGTTGAGCGTATACGAGACGACGCCTTCTTCCGCATACCAGTTGGTGCTGCTTACGCCGATGGGCGTGCCGCCGGCGGAGTAATCAGTCTTACCGGCACCATCGTAGCCCCAAATCGAATCGGACGTAAAAGTCCATTGGGTGGCTTTGGGCGGCGTATAGGCCAGAATAACTTCAGTCAGCGAGCGATAGTGCTTGTTATCGCCATAGCTGGAACTTGGGTAGTTGGGGTCATTTGCGCCGAGGTAATAGTTCAGCGTGCCGGTCAGGCCGGAAAACGCCGCTTCCTGCGGCGTCCAATTTACGCCTCCCAGAAAGCCCCACGGTGAATTGTTGGTCGCCTTAAAGGTTTGGTTCCAACCCAACACCGCGCCGCCAAAGAAAGTCCAATCTGCATTGGGTGAAAAATAGGCAACCGCGCCGGTGTGGGTCAGCGGAATACCGTAGTTGAACTCAAAACTGTGCGAATAAAATGGGTTGGTGGTCGGGTTGATGGTTTCGTCGCCAAATGGAGTGACGAATTTGCCAAGCCGCACCTTCACACCGCCCGTGTCAAACAGAGGCATTGCCAGCGACACGTAGGCCTGGTCTACGTCAAACTGATTAATGGGCTTGTATGGGTTCTGACCTGATGCGTAATACGAATTGCCATGATAAAAGTCGAGGCCGTTGGAGTGTATGACGTCGGCATCCATACCGTAGAGTACTTCAACCCTTCCGCCGATGTCCCAGCCGCGCTTGCGAAAACCGGCATCGCTGAAGTTAATGGCTTTGGCAATGGAAACGTCCACCTGGTCAAGCTGAATGTGGTTGCCATTTTCAGCGTCAAAAATGCGTCCAAAATTATTGGTGCCCGCCACGTGGTCGAAGTTGGCGGTATAGCCCGCTTCAATGAATCCGGAGACCACGATGTTGAGGTTGCTCATATCCTGGTACAGGTTGCTGCCGTTGCCGGTGGGAATTTGCTCCAAGCCATACGACAGCAGCGGCGGCGGAGGTGGCGGCGGCGTTGGCGCCGGAGCGGCCGCTGTAGCCGTAGTGGTATCGTCCAAGCTTACGGTTGGCCCCTGCGGGCTGGTGGCCCACACGGCGCTGGCCGAAACCAGCATGGCGGCCATAGCGACCGCGCTTCTCACCTTCTTGAGTTGTGGCATGAGAGTGTTCTCCTATAAAAAGGAACCAAAAAAACCCCGCGAGTTTACGAACCCGCCCTGCGTCCGTTAACCAAAGCAAATACTGTGCCGCTGCCACGTAGAAGCGGCTGATTACGACAAAAGGCCCGCAACCAGCATAAATGGTAAGGTTCCCGGGGATGCCAGCCGCAAAAAATGGTCAGCAAACAGGCAAGTGTGTAAAAATTAGGCACACAACGCAGAACGCATACAATGCAGGCTGTGCGGGTTGGCTGCAAGACTTGCAGAGGCGGGATGCGGCGGCGAGAATCGGCGCATGCCTTTATTTCAACTGCTTTCGTCGCCGCAAACATATCGCCCCTGCCCGCAGAACATGCTGGTGGATGCAGAGTTCCGCGAACATTGGCTTACCACTTTTGCCGAGCACTTCAATCTTATTGTTGAGCTTGCCGCCGAAACCTACGGCCCAGCCGGACGCGAAGCCGCTTTGCGGGCTCAAGAATCGCTTAATTCGCAGCTTGCAGCGCTCCGGCAAAAACCCGATATGCTGGGCGCTTTAGATTTGGAAGTCCTGGGCATCCTGCGCGAGCAGGCCCTGCGCAGCCATGGCATTCCCGACGCCTTTGCCAAAATGAAAGCCCGTGAAAATGCCGCCATGGTGCCGTTGTTTGCACAGGTTGCAAGCGAACTCGATGGGCATAGTGACTTTTTGGAGGCTTTGCTTCTGGCGGTGGAAGGCGCATTTGCCGGCAATATTTTTGATATGGGTGCTACCGCAACCGCCGGCATGTTTACCGACAACTCGCCTGACTTTTTTAAGATCCGCACCGAGGTCGGCGGTAAACGTCCCTGGCTGGTAGATGATTTTGACGCTTTCGCACGCCGCATGACGGCCAATCCGGCTCATCAAAAGGCTCTGATATTTGTAGACAACGCCGGCAGCGATATCGTGCTGGGAATGGTGCCGCTGGCACGGCTCCTCGCAAAGCGCGGCACACGCGTGTGCCTGCTGGCCAACAGCCTTCCTTCGCTTAATGACATTACGTTTCAAGAACTTGGCCCGCTGCTGCGCACGCTGGGCGAGCACGACGCCGAGCTTAAGCGGTTGCTGGCGGCCCGGCGCATTTATGCCGCGGCATCAGGCGGCGGCACACCACTGATTGATCTCCGCCATGTTTCAGACTGGTGCAACTATGAAGCACGCGATGCAGACCTCGTTATTTTTCAGGGCATGGGGCGCGGGCTTGAAAGCAACTTTGACGCGGCTCTTACAGTTGACGCCGTCAACATGTGCATGATCAAGGAACGCATTATTGCCGAGCGGCATCAGGGCAAGGTATTTGATGTGGTGTTGCGGTTCAGGCCGCCCTCCGCAGCGCTGCGGCCATGATGCAAGCTGCCATAAAAAAGTCCCGGCTTGGGTAAGCCGGGACTTTAACCTGCGTACAAATATTGTCGGCCCATGCGGGCATGGCGAGGCGCTTAGGCGGTTGCTGCCGGCAGAGGCTCTACCGAAACCTTGCGATTGGTGGCAAAGTGTACTGTGCCATCGGAAAGAGCGAAGAGCGAGTCGTCGCGGGCGAGACCGACATTTTTGCCGGCTTTGAACTTGGTGCCGCGCTGCCGCACGATGATCGAGCCGGTTGTGACGACTTCGCCGGCATAGGCTTTAATGCCCAGATACTTCGGGTTGCTGTCGCGTCCGTTATGGGTTGAGCCTTGCCCTTTTTTATGCGCCATGTTGGTTCTCCTGCAATTTCATATCAACACTGCTGCGGCACAATGCCCGCAATGTTTGGCCTTCTCTCGTTGAAGGCTGTAGTGCCCTAAACGGCTCGCAGTGCCTGCAAGCCCTGCGGATGAAAGCGGCAAACAGCTTTCGCTCCGTAGTCAAGACCATTAAATGTACAAAATATTGTCAAAAAAGGCAAGCCAGCGACGGTTAAGCCAAAAGCGGCAACCTCGCGAAGTTCTGGCCCACGGGCGTGTTCGGTCTGTGATGTTGGTGAACTGTTATTGCTGGCGTATTTGGCAAAAAAGTGCCTCCATTGTCGTTGTACGTTAACGATGGAAAATGTATGTTCCATGATTTTTTTCACTTTACGCACCCATGAACTGAATATAAAATACAAACCTATTTGCCTTTTCATAAGGAGTAATGCATGCAATTTACCCGTTTGTCGCATCATCCTTGGAACATGATTCATGTGTGTGCTTTTGTTGTGGCATTAACTGCGGCAACTTCCGCGGCTATCGCCGGCAACCTTAAACTTTCGACCATGTTTGCCGACCACGCGGTGCTGCAGTGCGGCATGCCGGTGCCGGTGTGGGGTTGGGCCAAACCGGGCGCGACGGTGAAGGTTCGGTTCGCCGGGCAAAGCGTACGCACAACCGCCAAGGCCGATGGGGCGTGGATGATTAAACTTGCCCCCTTGGCTGTGGACGTCACCCCGCAGGTTATGACCGTTTCCTCTGGCTCCAAGGTCATTAAACTCGACGATATTCTCGTGGGCGAAGTCTGGCTGTGTTCCGGCCAATCCAACATGCAGTACCCCATGGCCGGCTGGTTTCATCGAACCAATTTGCTGCCGCTGCTTAAGCGGGCCACTCATCCGCACATTCGGTTATATTTTGTGCCGACGCTGGAGAAAAATTTTTCGGGGTCGCCAAAGAAAACCGCTCCGGCCACATGGCAGGTGTGCACCCCAAAAAATGTCGCGGGCTTTTCAGCGGTGGGATATTTATTTGGCCGCCAGCTGCACAATAAATTACACGTGCCCGTGGGACTCCTGGAGTCCGATTGGAGCGGTACGCACATCGAGGCCTGGACGCCGGCCGTTGGGTTCGCCCACCTGCCCGCATTGAAGCGAACCCGGCAATGGCTCGCAACCGAAATGGCTCATCAGCGTAAGCTGGATAACGCATACCGCGCAGCTTTGCGCCGCTGGCTTAAGGCCGCTGCGGTTGCCAAAAAGAACGGCAAACCACTGCCCCAGCGGCCGGCCCCACCGGTGGATTTGATCGCCGCACCGCACGCTTACAATTACCATATTCCCGCCAAAGAGTGGCAGCCCGATCCGCACCAAAACCCCACCACGCTCTTTAACGGCATGATCGCTCCGCTGATTCCATATGCCATTCGTGGGGCCATCTGGTATCAGGGCGAAAACAATGTTTGCTCGCACAACATGCATTATTTTGAAAACCTCGAGGCTTTGGTCAGTT
>JAJXZA010000038.1 GCA_021780285.1 Planctomycetota bacterium | reverse complement strand
CCCCTTTGGCTTTCGCATTGCCCAGCTTTCACGCGACTATCTGCGCGTTAAAAAACAGATATGCCTCATTGCCCAACATCTTGAGGGCCTCGGCCTGGTGCATTACCACGGCCTGTATTACGTCGTTGGCTCGCACCTGACCAGTTGGGCTCCCAACCCCGATGTATACGCTACTGCGAAGCATCTGGCCGGGCCGTGGTCTAAGTTCCACAATATCGCTCCGCCAAGTACCCGCACCTGGAATTCACAATCAGGCTATCTGCTCAAAATTGTCGGCTCGCAGCATACCGCCGTGATTTACCTTGGCGACCGCTGGAACCCCCAAAATCTCTGGGACTCGCGCTACATCTGGATGCCGCTGAAAATCGGCCAAGGCAAACTTAAGCTGCCTCACCCTCAACCTTGGACCATCAACACCATCACAGGCGAGGTGAAGCTTCTACCAAGCGCCCCCTGACCCATACAACAGTCTATGCCGCGCTCGCCCCAACGCCATTTTCGATACCGCTTTTATAATCGTCTTTGACATGGGCCAAAGGCAGATTGCCTGGTACACCGCCGCCGCCAATATTTTGGGGGCCGTTGCCCTGCTTACCGCTCCTCTGCTGAAGCAACACTTTGGCTTTGCCCGCAGCATTGTGTTTACAGTCGCCCTTGGAACAATAATGTCTCCGCTGATGGCGGTTTCGGCACTTTCTGCCCGTCGCGCCATTTATCTATACCGCTCGCGGTCGGAATTGCGCTATTGCTCGCGGTAGTGCGGCGCAACCCGGGCACTGCGACGGCGCTGCCGCTGGCCGGGGTGGGCAAAAAGGCTTGACCACGCGGCTTAACCGCATGGCTCGTTGTTGGGCGACGTTCGATTTTGCCTCACATTTTAGCCGCGTGCAGTATAGAACCGAAACAGCCATTGAAAACCTGGCCACCTTCGCGCAGATCGGCTAATTTATGTGCACTGCCATGAACTCGCGGCAGGTCTTGAGCTACCTCTTAAAATCGCAGCGCAACACCGGCCATAACCGTTTGGGCAAACTGGTTGTGATCGCCTATTTGCGTTTCGTAGTTTACAAACAGCGACATGTTCTTGGTCAGGTAGCCGCTGGCACCCAACCCCAACAAGGCGGAGTCTCTTGACGGAGCGGGCGTGTTGTAAAGGAACGATCCGCCGCCAAGCTGTGTAAAACTCGATGTTATAGCTCGCGAGGTATTAAGATATTCATGCTGCCAGAATGCGTTGAAGTTAACGCTTATGGGCAGCGAAATATGAGGCGGCATAAACGTGTACAACGCCTGCATACCTGCGAGAGACCGTAACGAATCGGTATTTTCGCTGCCCATCGTCAAATCAAAGGGGCTGCCCGTTTCGCTGGAACCGCCCGTATTGACATGCGAGTAGCCCAACCCGACCGCCGGACCGGCTTTCAGGCCCTTGGCCACATGGAAGTAATAGCCCGTCAGGAGGTTGGCATCGTATTCATTCGATTTCGGTTCGCCGGTGGCTGTGGTGGACGCCACGTTGCGATTAATCTTGTAGCTGTTGTAAGTGTACGACATAAGCCCATTGGCATAGAAGCCCTTCTTTTTATAGCCGATGACCAGGCCCGGAGTGTAACTGCTCGATTGCTGGCGACTGCCATAGCTGTCGAGCGTGGCTCCCGTATAGCCCCAGTTAAAAATAGCGACGACCATTAAGTTGCGCGTAAGGCGATAATCCAGCCCGGCCAGCAGGCTGCCGGTGGTAAAGTGCTGGCTTGGGAATCCGGAGTTTTCAGGCAGTTGGTCAACTGTAATGGTACCAAGCACATAGCCCGAAAAAAGATTGCGCTGGCTGGCAGTACCGGAGGTCGGCACGGCGGCTGCATCCATAGAAAGGGCTGAGTTCTGAGCCTGTTGCTTGGCCGATTCCATCTCGGCGTCCAGCGAAACAGTAAACGGGTCTTGCTGGCCGGTTTTAAGCACGGTAAGGCCGGAAGTATTCCAGCCGCCGTAATCGAAGGCATTTTCAACTTGCTCGAAAACTTGCTGTGCCAGAAAGATGTTGTTTTGGATGGCTTGCTGTTCCAACTGGCCGTATGCCTGGGGTGTAACCGAATCTAAAAATGCGGCCTGCTGGCTGGTTGATTGACCGGCGACGGTATTAAGAACAGTGGCAATGGCCGGCGGAGTGTTCGGGCCAATGGCGTTGGTGTTAAGGTAGTTGGCCACCGCTGTCTCGTTGGGAGTAAAGCCGGTGAAATTGGCGAAATACTGCGTTTCCAAAGTGACAATTTCACCAACTCCGCTGTCAAAGCTGGCAAATCCGTGCAAATTCGTGGGAGCGCCTGTTAACCCAGGGCCGGTCAATGTTACGCTTTGCGTCCCAGAAACGGTGCCGGTGGTCGTAATCACTTCGTAAACGGCATTTTTTACCGGGGCCGATCCGTTCGCAAATACCAAGTTAACATTGCCGGCAAGCGAGGCATTGCCCGATCCGAGGCTGACTGAGTCGTTGGTGCTGCCGCCAACCGTGGTGCTGCTGCTGGTTACCAGTAAAGCCAGGGTGGAATTGGCTTGCTGGGTATAACTGCCGGCATTAACGGCCATTGTTGAACCCGATTGCGCTAAAGCTTCGCTGGTTTCGAGTGTTGAGCCGCTATTGACGACAACCGCGCCGGAACCAAAAGCGTTGGCGTTGGAGACAATCACGGTGGCGGGTGCGTCACCAATCTGGAAGGTTGCGGGGCCGGAGCCGGACTCATTGAGGTTGAACGTTCCACCGCTGAACGCCAGGGTATTGCCCGCCACGCTGCTGTTGATGTTGCCGGTGATCGTTTCGTCGCCGCCGCCCGTGTTCTCAAGCACGTTGGTTGTCGCATTGGTAAGCGAGATACCATTGGCCACTGTTATGGCTGAGGCTCCGGTGTAGTCTAACGTTCCCTTGCTCAGCGTGATGGCAACGCCGGAGTTTGGCAGATTGGTTACGTTGCTGAATTGCACAACGCTTGATGAAGATCCATTGCCAACCTGCAATGTGCCGTTACCAATAAAGCTCGCGCTGTTATTGCCGCTGGCCAGCACAAAGGTTCCATTTTGCAGCAGCAAGGTGTTGCTGCCGCCGGTGTTGTTGCTGGTGATTGGGCCGTTCAGGGTCAGCGTGTTGCCGATGCCATCGCCGTCAATGCTGTTGGTGGTGGTGCCGGTGGTATCCGTAATGTTGACTGCGCCCAGCGTGCCGCTTCCGGTGCCGGTAAGCAGCAATTCTCCTGCGGCCCCGGTGTTGCCGGTAAAGTTTACGACGTTGCCCGCGGAGCTAAGTGTTCCGTAAGACAGGCTGATGGAGAGATTGTTGGTAATGTTCAGACTGACGGAACTCGCCAACTGGCCTGCGCCGGTTCCAACAACGATGTTGCCACCGTTGGTGGAAGTCAGGGATCCGGTAAAGCCGGCAAGCAGGCCGTTCAAGGTCAGTGTAATGCCCGTGCCGGAGGCCTCGAGCAGACCATTGCCGTCAACCGCGCCTCCAAAGATACTGCTGGAAGTAACAACGAGTGGCGAACCGGTATTGGTCAGATCTAAGGTTCCTGTGCCGGTCAGCGAACCAACGGTAAAGCCATTGGCGACATCCATCGTGCCATTAACCAGCACATTGCCATGGCCGGCCCCTTGGTAGAGCGAGCCGGCAACATTTAATGTTCCGCCGGCATTGACCGTGGTATTGCCGGAATACGTATTGGCGCCCGACAGCGTCAAGGTGGCAGTGCCCTGCTGGGTTACGCTGCCGGTTCCGGAAATGACCTGTCCGAAGCTGCTGTTGCCGGTTTGTGCGAAGATCAAGGCCGAGTTATCGGCGATTGCGCCGGTCAATCCAGAAGTGCTGCCGGTGATTTGCAGCGTGCCGGAGGTGATGGTCGTGGCGCCGGTGTAAGTGTTATTGCCGGAAAGCGTCAGGGTGGTTGCCGTACCGCCCTGTTCCACCAGGCTTCCGGTACCGGAAATAATTCCCGATACACTGCTGCTGGCAGATTGTAGAAAAGCCAGTAAGGCATTGTCACTTATGTTGCCGGTCAGGCCGCTGGTGTCGCCGCCGAATTCCAAGGTTCCGGCAGTAACGGTGGTGGTGCCTGTATAACTGGCAGCGTTGTCAATAAATAAAATCCGGTTGGAGGTGCCGTCACCATTTACCGTAAGTGAACCGGTTCCTGTAACAGTTCCGAACAGCGTCAGGTCGCCGCCGGTACCGGTATTGATGTTGTCGGCTCCTGCAAGCGTAACGGGCGAGTTTATTCCTATGTTGCCGGCGCCGGTATAACTCAGCGTGCCGACATCCATAGCCACCGTCGCGCCGGAAGCGGGCATGTTGGCGGCACTGGCGAATTGCACGGCGGTGGTCACAGTGCCGTTGCCAATTTGCAGTGTGCCGCCTGTGAATTCGCCGGTTCCATTGTTGGTGCCGGTAAGCACAAATGTGCCATGTTGCAGCACTAGCGCCCCGCCGGTATCGGTGATGGAATTACTGAGCGTAAGCTGTTGGGCGTTGGCGTCAATCACATTGCTGCTGCCAGTGGAAATAGTGAAAGGATTCGCGACGATAATGGAAGACGAACCGGTATAGTTCAGCGCGGCTTTGCCCATCGCAATGGTAACTGCGGGGCCAGGCAAATTGGCGGCGGAGCCAAAGTCCACCGTGCCGCCAATGGAACCATTGCCAATCTGCAATGAACCGCCCGAGAAGGTGCTGCTGTTGGTACCGGCAAGGATGAATGCGGCATTCTGGACGGTCAGGGTGCTGCCGGTGGCGTTTGTAATTGAGCTACCGAGAGTCAGGGTGTTGAGCAGGCCGCCGCCGTCAATGATGTCGTTGCTATTGGTGTCGGTTATCGAGTTGGCGATGGTGGCGGTACCCGAACCGGTAAACTGCAATTCGCCGCCTTCCATATTGATGCCGATGTTGGAACCGGGAAGATTTGCAGCCGAGGCAAATTGAACCGTGCTGAAAGGTCCGGCGTTATTGCCGATCTGCAATGTGCCGTTGCCGACAAAATCCGCGGCATTATTGGCGCTGGCCAAAACAAATGTTCCATCCTGCAATATCAGCGTGTTGCTGCCGGTGGCGTTGTTGCTGGTGATTGGGCCGTTTACAGTGAGCGTATAAGTATTGCCGCCGCCGTCAAGCGTGTTGATGGTTGTGCCAGACGTATCGAGCAGGTTAATTCCGCCCAGCGTGCCGCTGGCGAGCGAGCCGGTAACGTTAATCACGCCATTGACGTTGTTGGAAAAGAAATCCAGAACATTACCGTTGAGGTTGCTCTCGGCGACGTTGAGCGTGCCATTGTTTTGGGACTCAAGAACGGCCGCAGAGTTGAGCAGGCCGGTGGCGTTAAGCGTAAGCGTGCCGCTATTGATGGGGTCATATATGCCCGAGAATCCGGCAAGGTTGCCGTTAAGTGTCAGGGAGTTGCTTGCAACCCTGAAGATAAACGTACCCGTCGGCGTACCGGAAAATGTATCCGCCGCAGTGGGGTTGATGGTAAGAGAATTGCTGCCCAGATTAATTGCCCCGCTGCCCGTAAGGTCCGTAATAGACAAGCTGTTGCCGACATCAAACGTACCGCCATCCGTCACTGCCCCGGTAATAGAGCCGGTGACGTTCAGCGTAGAGCCGGAATTGATAATCGTGCCACCCGTGTAAGTGTTGGAGCCGGACAGAGTCAGAGTATCGGGGCCAGCAACGTTCAGTGCACCCGTGCCGACAATCGGCGCACTGATCGTGGCATTCGAATTCATGGTAACCGTGGTAGCGCCGGTAAGATTAAGGTCGTCACCTGTGCCGCCGCTGGCGATGGTATAGGCTCCGCCCGTGCCCATGGCATTAAATGTAATGGCCGACGCCGATACGCCGGATTGATCAATGGTAACCGTGACCGGGCTGGTGCCGCCGGCTCCGAACGAGGCCATGTCGCCATTGGCCCAGGCCTGGGGCGTGCCGCCGGTTGCCGCCGAACTCCAGACGGTATTAGCACCGGTGGTGTCCCAATTTCCACTGGCGTCTGCGAGGCCGGTACCGGTGGTGCTGCCGGTCCAGTAAAGCGTTGGCACACTAACGATGGTAATCACTTCGCCAGTACCGGTGTCAAAGGCTGCGGTGGCGTGTAACGTACCCGCATTGGTGAGCACAATGTTGCTGAAGTTGCCGGTGCCGGCACCGGTCGTTTTGATCACATCATAGGTTTGGCCCGAGGCAGGCGTAAAGCCGGAGAAAATAAGATTCACTTCGCCGTTAAGTGTAGCGGCCCCACTGCCAAGCTGAATGGAATCATAATTGCTGCTGCTGATGGCCAGCAGCGCCAGGATGCCGCTGGCCGATTGCGAATAGCTGGCGGCGTGAATACCAATGGTGGCCCCCGAACCTGCTTGTGCGCCAGTGGTTTCCAATGTGCCGCCGGTAACAGTCAACGCTCCGGTGCCAAAAGCGCTGGCATTGCCGGCAACCAAGGTTCCGGCGTTGAGAGTTGTGCCGCCGGTATAGGTGTTATTGCCGGAAAGGGTCAGTATGCCCGCCCCATTCTTAACCACGCTGCCACCCGTACCCGCTCCGAGGCCGCCGTTTTGCAACACGCCTGTGAACGCCTGAGTAGTCCCAATGTTGAGTGTAAGTATTCGGGCTCCCAACGCTACTGTGCCAGCACCACTAAGATTATTGATTGCCGCACCGGCGGCAGTTTGCGAGATGTCAAAAGTCGTACCGGTCTGTACGACAACACTGCTGGAATCAGCGATGCTGCCGGTTCCGGAAAGAGCGAAGGTGCCGCCATTTATAAGCGTACGCCCGGTGTAAGTGTTGGCTCCGGAGAGAGTAAGCGTCGAGGCACCGCCGTTTTTATTTAAATACCCACCGCTGCCGCCGCCGATGCCGCTATCCTGAATAACTCCACTAAAACTGCCGCTGCCGTCTTCCAACAAGCCTTTGGCCCCCAAGGCCACAGTTCCAGCCCCGCTCAAGCCATTGATGCTCGTTCCGCCGCCGCTGATTTGCGAGATATCAAAAATTGCCCCGCTGGCAACAGCAACGCTGGAATTCTGAATGCTGCCCGAACCTGATAAAGCCAGGGAATCGCCTGCCGAAATGCTGGTGCCGCCGCTATAAGCGTTGGCCCCACTAAGCGTGAACACGGTGCTCGTACCCGCGACCGTCAAGCCGCCTGTACCGGTGATGTTGCCGGCAAAAGCACTGCTGCCGCCGGCACCCTCGGTCAAGGTGTTGCTGCCGAGGTTGACCGTCGCACCGGCATTGCCAACCAACTTCTGAATGGTCTGATTGCCGCCGGCGGAAATATCAAATGTGCTGTTGGTGCCCTGCAGCAGAACCTCTGCGGAGTCGGCGATGCTTCCGCCGGCGCCAATGGCCAAGGTTTCCGTACCGTTGTTTACCACCGTGTTGCCCGTATAAATATTTTTGCCGGTCAGGGTGAGCGTCCCGGTACCATCCTGTTCCAAAACGCCGCTTCCCGAAATAATCCCGCTGAAGGAGACAGCATTCGAGCGCGTAAATGCCAAGACGCCATTATCGAGCACATTACCGATGATGCTGCCGGTGGTTCCACTGGCTCCGATTCGCAGCGTTTGATTTATCGGAATGGTGGTGCCGCCGGCATAGGTGTCAGTACCGGTAATAATGACGTTAAAGTCTGAAACACCGTCGCCATTAGCGGTCAGCGAACCAGTGCCGGAAATATTGCCTGCAAGCGTCAGGTTTTGCGCAGTGCCGGTATTGATGGTGTTGGCGCCGGTGAGCGTCATGGCATTGCTGATGGTGTTGGCAGAGGTGTCCACAGTTTCGCCATTAGGCCCGGCCGCACTGGCCTGAGTTAACGTCGCATTATTCATCGCAAGCGTTACGCCATTGGCAGGCAGGTTATTTGACCCATTGTAGCCAAAGTCCACCGTCGTAGCCGATGATCCATTGCCCATTTGCAAGGTACCGGCAGTAAAGGCGCTTGCATTGGCGCCGGTCAGGTAGATCGTCCCATCCTGCAGAACAAACGTGTCAGCATGCGATTGCGTAATGCTGCTGGAAATGTCCTGCGAGTTTGCAGCACCGCCGGCATCAAAAGTATTTGTGACGGCGGTGCCGTTGTCGGTTGAAATGACAGGCTGATTTAACCCCTGACCGGAGGTCGTAAACTCAAATGTGCCGCTGTCAAAAATAATCTGAGCAGGATTGCCCGTTCCGCCACCACCACCTGCCACTTGCAAGGTTGTTGCCGCCGCGGCCCCGTTGCCAATTTGAACGCTGTCGGTACCCACAAAGTTGGTCGTGCCGGCAATAGTCAGGGTATGACCGCCCGACACTGTAAAACTGTTGTCGAAATTGACCGTTGAATTGATCGTGGCGCTGGCATTCATAATGATTGCAATGCCCGATGCGTTGGACAGCGTTAAAGCGCCCGAGCCACTGCTGCTGATGGTATATGGACGTAGAGTCGAGAAGTGGCGCGGTGGTTTAGGCTGCGCATATCTGTTGGCCGACCCTTTCGGTTGTCGGTGCCTCACTATCGCAGCCATGCTCCGTTT
>JAJXZA010000188.1 GCA_021780285.1 Planctomycetota bacterium | reverse complement strand
TAAACAAATGAGCGGTTAAACCGTAAAAGGCCCCCAGAAAAGAAAGGATTGACGCATGAAACAGAAATATAGGTAAAGATGTTGGGGGGGCCGGGAGAACTACGCGCTGAAGGCGTCCGATAGAAAAAAAACGCCGGAATGAACCCCGGCGGCCAGTGTTAGATCGCCCCCGGCTAAAACCTATGAAATATCCGGGCTAGGTTTGATTCTTTCACAAGCACGGCCAGGTCAACCAGCGAGGCCACGGGCCTCCGCGAGGCCGGCGCCGATGGCACCGCTGGTACGCCAGCCGCACTCCCCGGGGTGGACGTATTTGCCTCGCCGCCCATATCAGCCGGCACAGCAGCCGCAGGCTGCGGCAACACGTCAGCTGGCAACGGGCCGCGAACAACATGCAGCATGGTGATGCGCCGCATCCAGTCGCCAAAGCAACTGCTGCATGTCTTGCGCGTAATGCCGTCTTCCTCCACCAAGGTCATCAATATTCCACAGCTCGGACAACGCGGCATGTGCACTCCAGAGGCTCCGGCCTGCAATGCCAGCCAGCAGCCTGTAACCTGCATATCTCATAAATATGTTAACGCGAGGCCCCAATCAGGCCAACAGCTTTTATGCCGCCGGGTAAGTTGGAATGCCCAGCGCCAGAGCACCTGCAAAGTAAGTTGGCCGCCCAATAGCCGCAAACGAAATACCCACACCGCCAACGCCAAAGCTCAAGAATCAGCGGCCTCCGGCAAAGCTGTCGGCTTGGCGCGTTGCGACGGCACTATCCGCAATATTGCATGCGGTTTGGGAAACGCTACCGCAGCAATCGCTGCCATTTGGCAAGTTGCGTTTTAAGCTGTTTGATGCCGCCGGCGCCATGGCTTATGTAGCGCTTGACCACCGAGTTCGAACCTAAAATGCCGTAAACATCCTTTTCGATGGCGTCGCACGCCGCCTTAAAGTCTGAAAGTTCAAGTTGCGACAGTTCGGTGATGCCGCGGGTTTCGCATTGTGCCACCAGCCGCCCCACCACCTGATGCGCCTGGCGAAAGGGCACTCCACGCCCCACCAGGTACTCGGCCAGGGCCGTGGCGTCCATAAAACCCTCAGCCAACCGCGCCTGCAGAGATTGCAGCTTAAAGTTGGTGCTGCCCACTATGCCGGCGGCAATCGCCAGGCTCGCTTCCACCGTATCGGCCGCGGCAAAGAGCCAGCGCTTGTCTTCCTGCATGTCGCGGTTGTAGGCCAGCGGTTGGCCCTTGAGCATCGTTACGATCGCCACGAGATTGCCCAGCACGCCGCCGGCTTTGCCGCGCATAAGCTCGAGCATGTCGGGGTTGCGTTTCTGCGGCATCATGCTGCTGCCGGTGGTGTATTTGTCGGCAATTTTTATAAAGTCAAACTCGGTGGATGAATACAATATCCACTGTTCAGCCCAGCGCGATAAATGCACGGCAATCAGTGTAAGGTCAAACGCCAGTTCCGCTGCAAAATCGCGGTCGCTGATTGCATCCATCGAATTATCGCTCACACCCGCAAAGCCCAGCGATTTGGCAACCATCCAGCGGTCAATCGGCAAGGTGCTGCCGGCGACAGCGCCGCTGCCCAGCGGGCAAATATTCACGCGCTGGCGGCAATCGCCCAGTCGCTGTTTGTCGCGCTCCAGCATTTCAACATAGGCCAGCAGTTCGTGGCCGATGAGCACCGGCTGCGCGTGCTGCAGATGGGTAAATGCCGGCATGGGCGATGCGCCCTGGCTTTGCGCCAAATGTACAAAAGCCCGCTGCAGGACGGTTATTTGCCCGCCCAACGAGTCAATCGTCTCGCGGCACCAGAGCCTGAAATCCAACGCCACCTGATCGTTGCGCGAGCGGGCGGTATGGAGTTTTTTTCCCGGCTCGCCAATCCTGGCGATCAGCGCCGACTCTACGGCCATGTGAATGTCTTCCTGCTCAAGGTTAAAGACGAAGCCCCCCGCCTCAATTTCAGCAAGTATTTCAAGAAGGCCGCGCTCAATAGCCGCACATTCCGTTGGCGTAATAAGCCCAACCTTGGCAAGCATTTGCGCGTGCGCAATCGAGCCGTTGATGTCGTGCCGCGCAAGCCGGCGGTCAAACGAGAGCGATTCAACATAGTGCACCGCAAGTTCGTCCGTGGCGTCGGCAATGCGCGCCTGCCAGGCTTTGGCTGGAGCATCAACCTTGAGGGACTTGCCGCTATTCGTTTTTAATTTATGTTTCATGTTCAGTCAGCTTCAAAAAAAGTACTCTAAACCTGAACGAATTATACCGCCCTTCATCGAGCCGACTACCGCCCAAGTCGCCGGCTGCAGCTCTGGACGGAGCGACACGGCCTGAACTTTTGCACTCAGGTTACCTTTCATCAAGGCGGGACCCAAGCAGGCTGGAAGCCTGCACCACAACAAACGCCAAACCCGGAAGGACTGCTTAAAATCTTTTGTAAATTGCGCGGTTATTTGGCCGGCCCAAGCGTGGCGCCGGCATCCTCTGGTCTGCCGTGCGTGAGCGGCAGAATAATACGGAATGTCGTCCCGCCGCCGACCGTGGAGTTGGCCTCCACCCTACCGCCGTGCTCGGCGACGATTTTGCGCGTTACAGCCAGCCCCAAGCCGGTGCCGCGCTGCCCTTTGGTGGAGTAAAACGGCTCGAATATCCGCTTGAGATTTTCCGGCGATATGCCCACGCCGTTGTCCTGCACTTCTATCACGGCCTGCTGTTCGCTGGTATTGACATCGCATGAGAGCGTCACAACGCCGCGATCGTTTTCGACCGCGTCCATGGCGTTGGTCAGCAGGTTGAGTACCGCCTGATGCAGCCCATCAGGGTCGGCCGGCACCGGAGGCTGATCTTTATTGATTTCGGTCAGCAGCGTGATATGCCTGTCGGCGGCGATGCTCTGCACCAATTCCAGACATTCATTGAGCAGATAGGGCAGGTTGGTCAACTCATAGTTGGGGCTTCGCGGCTTGCTGTAGGCAAGCATGTTCATGGTAAGCGCCTGTACTTTGTCCAGATTTCGCTGCAGCACGCCCCAGCCGGTGCGAATGTGGTTGAGGTCGCTGCGCTGAATGCCGAGTTCCACGATGTCGGCCCCGCCGCGCATGCCCTGCAGAATATTTTTGATGGAGTGCGAAAGCGACGCAACCGTCTGCCCCGCCGCCGCGAGGCGCTCCTGCTGCACGCTTTCCTGATAGAGCCGGGCGATTTCTATGGCAAGGCCGGTCTGCAGCCCGATGGCCGTAAGCAGGCGAAGCTGATCGGGCGTGTAAGAATAATTGGCCACACTGGAATCTATATGCAGCACGCCCAGGTTCTTTTCGCGCCCCTTGATGGGTACGCATATAGCGCTGCGAATCGCCAGGTTATGCACCGACTTGCCTTTTTGAAAGCGCTGGTCGGTCATGGCGTTGCTTGAGAGCACGCCTTCGTTTTTTGCCAGCACATGCCGAATGATGGTTTGGCTGACGGCAATTTTGCCGACCTGTTCTTCGTTGCGGTAACGCACCACCACCGGCACCACCTGCCCGCTGGCATCGTCCAGCAAGCCGATAAACCCACGATCGGCCCGCAACTGTTCAAACACCAGGTCCATCACCTTGTTGAGCAACTGCACCTGATCAAAAACACTGGCAATGGCGGTGGATATCTGCAGCAGCACCCGAAAATGGGCCATCGCCACCTGCGACGGCTCGGGCGCTGCGAGCACAACCGAATCGTCATTGCTCGGCACGGTTGACAAAATCGCCGAATCCGCCGGATTCTGCCCGTCACCCGACGCAATCTCGTCGCTCTCCGCAAGGCTTACGCTGCGGCTCGGCGCCCCAAACACCAGCAAGGTTGATCCCAGCCGTATCTGATCGCCGACTTTTACCTTTGAGCTTTTATTGATGCGCACGCCATTGACAAAAACGCCATTGGCCCCCCCCTCATCAAACAGCACCCAACTCTTTTCCAACCATTCCAGACGCGCATGGCGACGCGATACCGTCAGGTCTGTCAGGGGCACATGTTCGCTGGCCCGCCCCAGCAAAACCGGTTCGTTCGATGCAAAATCAAACTGCCGCCCCTTATCCGGGCCTTGCAACACATATAAAAATAATGCCGGCACAGTACCTCAATCCAAAACATCGGTGCATCTGCATAACCGCATTGCATCAGCCCCAAGGCCGGTCGCAACTGCACAGCCGACAGGCACAATGCCGTCATACAGAATATCGCCAGAACCTGCTAGTTTACTGGATGGGGCACGTCTCAACAATATGCTTGCCCGAATCATGAAACAACTGCCGCAGGCGCCGCACCCGCCCCAGCGCCTGTTCGGCGAGGCTTTCAAACAAATGCCGCACTTCACCATGGCGGGCCGCAGGCGCATAACGGGCATAAAAGCTAGCCGTGCGCTTTTCGCTTGCGATGGTGATCTTCATGGCCTCATCGAGCCGCGGTTCGTCGCGGGCATCCACCAGTCTCGGGCCGACGCATACCATGCTTTTATCGCGGTTATCAAGATAAAAGCACGCATCCGCGAAAAGCGAACGCAGCAGGTCCTGCACCATAGCGCGGTGACGGCTCTCTTCCTGGGCCATGGCCTCAAAACTTGCCCGCAACTGTGACTGAGCAGATTTTTCAGCCAAAACAATATACCGGTAAGCCGCTACGGCCTCGCCATATGCGGCGATCGCCAGGGCTTTGTCGTCCCCCAAATGGGCAAGATCTACATCCGGTACCTTTTTAGCCATACAACTATAATTGTAGCACGACGCAAGATGCCGTGGGAGCGAAGCCAAAGCCAAAACTTTTTCGGGTAATCAGTTGCCTGACGCGATCGCCTGAATTGCCGCAGCCCGCGCAATGGCCGTCTGCCGCCGCCGCGCCTGCGATTCGGTTTCGTCGGGCAGAGCCTCGGCCTTGGCCAGCTCTTCGGCGGCAAGCTCGCCGGTAGCCTCCGATGCCGCAAGTGCATCATCGGTAAGAATGGCCAGAGCGTTGTCTTTCATCTGGGCATAGCCGCCGCTGATGACGAACCGCTCTTCACCCTTGCCCACCACATCCAACTTTAAAATGCCGGGCTTGAGCTTGGCCACCAGCGGCGCATGGCGGTTGAGCACCCCGAGATAGCCATCATCGGCCGGCAAAACCGCAATGGTGATTTCCCCATCCAAAATGGTTTTTTCGGGCGTCACTACAGATGCTTTAAACGGCGTGTAAGCCATGCGTTTACTCCAAAAATAACCTGCGGATTATAGCCCGGCACCCCCGCCCGGCCAAGTTGCCGCAGCTGCACCCACCCAACGGTAACAGCTTGCCCCGCTGCCTGTTTGAAGCGGTGCGATCCGGCCATAAACCGCCGTCGCCGGTCACTACTGCTGCACGGCCTCAAGCGCGGCGGGGCTGGTAATGCCGTATCGCGCAAAACCCGCGGGCCACAGGCTTACCACAATGCTCGTGTTGCGGAGGTCCGCATTGTATTCCATCGTCAGGCCGCTGTAAAAATGCGGCAGCCTGCGAACAATCGTCAGAGCCGAGAGAATGTTATGATTGAGGGCAAAGTCATAGCTCTGCGTAATGGCAAACGAATACTTTTCCGTCAGGCGGTAATTGACGGTCGCGGTCCATTGATCCGAGCCGATGGCCTCAACATACCGGTTGCCCAAAAAGTAGCTCAAATTGGGCGATTGATCCACCACCACGCCGGTATCAAACGCTTCGAGCTGCCGCAGGTCCGTGTTGTAGCTCTCGTCGCCTACAAAACGAACATTGGCCCCCGCCCGCCATACCAAGCTGGCATTGATGCTGTCGGCAACCTGGCTCAACTCCGGCCGGCTGAAGTCGTAATAACCAATCAGCGGCTGGCCGTAATCGCTGGTGGCAAACGGCCCGCCGGCGTAAATCGGGTTGCCCGCATAATAAGGGCCATAATTGTGATTATTCCAGAACACATCCGCCGAAACATCCAGCGTAATCCAGTCCACAATGCTGCGTTTGCCCGGCTCTCCGCGTTTGGTCTGCAGCACCTGCCGGAGGGCAAACTGTGCCCCGCTGGCATCCGTAATGCCTTCCACGGAGCGGTCAAACGGCTGCAGGTAGCCGCGCTGCACATTCGCGCCTGATACAAAAACGTCAACTTCCGGCTGCACAATATGCCGCAGCTTATGCACGTCAAAAAAATTGGAATGCACATTATTGTAAACGCGCCAGAACGTTGCAGTGGCGCGCGTGCCCGCCGAACCCCACACCCGCGTGGCGCCGCCGCTGGTTTGATTGTCCGTCACCGGAAAGTCGGTGCTCCAGTAGGTTGAGCGGCCCACCACATACGGCGTTACTTCCAGCGGCCCCATGCGCAGAGGCAGGTCAAGTTCGTGCCGTGTGTCAAACCGCGCCACATTGCTGAATGTCCAGCCGCGGGCAAGATAGTACGACTCAAATGTCGCGTTCGGATTCATCGCCGGAAAGTTATCCTGAAGGCCGCGCCCGGCGGGCGTATATTGGCTGAAGCGGTCATTTACAAGACCGCCCCGGCTCTCGCCATAGTAAGTGAAGATGCCGAAAAGCTTGTCGCCCACACGCCAATATTTTATTTCAGGCGTTTTCTGCACCGAGTACTCATCATCTTCAAGATCGGCATTCGCGACAAAGTTGTTCAGGTTCCACTTGCCCAGCGCGGTGAAGCCTTCGGTCTGGTGGCGCTGCTCAACATATAGCGATGTCTGCTGCTCAGAAGACGTCTCATACTCCGGATCAAAATACTGCTCCAAAAAATTGGGATCCGAAATGTACGAGCCTTCCACCGCCACCGTCCACTGGTCGTTTATTTTCTGCTGGTGCCGCGCGGTAATATAACCGCGCGTGCTGCGCACCAGAGGCAGGTTGTCGCGGTCGTTGCCGAGCTGGTCGTTACCATGATCGTCAATAATAAAGCTGTGCAGCAACCCGTGGCCATTGAGAATGTCCCATTTGCTGTTGATGCCGCCGCCCGGCCCGCGCTTCGAGTAGTAATCGGCATTGAGGTCGGCCTGCACCTTTTTCGGGGGTGTGTAACCAATCAGGTCAAACAAATTCCAGTCGGTTTTAACCGTAGCGCCGTAAATGCCCGAAAAACCGACCGTCGCCGAACGCAGCGGCGTGTTGCTCTGCTGGGTGTTGCCCGCAAGATACGGCCAGTAAAATACCGGTACGCCATCCACATTTATGGTGGTGTTGCGGGCGGTGTAGTCGTAAATAGCGCCCTGCGACGCCGCGCCCGGCGGCGTCGGCGCTGAAACATCGCGAATGTGCATCGAGCCGGCGCCGATGTAATAATGCGGCTGATAAAACTCATCGGTAGACAGCTTGACCGATTCCGCCCGGAAGTCTCCCTGGGCAATCTGCACAATTTTTGCCGCCCGCATGTACAGCGGAGACTTCGCCTTAAGATCAAACGTGCTTAGCACGGCATCTAGCATAATGGCCCGATTGGTGGTGAAGTCGTAATAAACACGGTCCGCGCGAATGGTTTGATCGCCGCTGGTAATGGTAACGTCGCCCTGCAGATACACGCCCTGCACAGTCCGCGCAATCGAATGCACCTGCCCCTTTGCCGGCCCCGCCTGTGTAGAGTTGATCGGGCTGAACAGCACCGCATCATTGGCTCGCAGTTCAAGGCTCTGGCCATGAAAGGCTTTGCGCTCCAGGAAAAACTCGCCCTGCACAATTGTTACGCGCTGCTGCCCGATGGTTTGCAGTTGTATCTTATCGCCGGTGGCAAAAATCTGCGGCGGCGGCACCCCGGGCCTGTGCTGCGCCGGCGAGCCCGATGCGACCGCACCGGGCGTAAAAATCGGTTTGGGCAGCGGTTCAATAACGTTGTTGGCTCCGCGGGCGATCCAACCTTCACCAAGGGCCATTTCGGTCTGCTGCACCTCTATTCGAGGAATAGCCGCCACCCCCCGCGGTCGCTCACGCTCTTGTTTGCGCAAGGCTTCACCGCGTACCACCACTGCGGCCAAGGCCTCGTTTTTGGGCACAGGGGCAGTCCCCGTCAGTTCAACCTGTTGAATCACACGCGTGGTTACCAGAAGTTCTTTGGCCGCGCTTACCGCCCGCCCCAAAAGCCCTTCGCTCACGCGCACATGGCCCGCAAGGTAGATGCTCACATTAAAAATCGGCTCGCCGCCGCTCGTTGCGGGTTTAAGCCAAACCGCCGCCGAATCCGCGCTAAGCTGCCGATAGCCTATGTACAGCGTAACACCACCCGTAAGCAGCATTTGCTGCGTGCCCGATGGGGTCTGCCAGATGGCCGTATGCGCAGCGGCAACTTTGAGCGGTACATTGATGGCTGTGGACGGCTTGAGAATCGGAAACACCGTCGGCGTGATGGGTGCATAACCGGCCCCCTGCAGGTGCAGCAACGGTGCAAAAAGCGGCACGCTTGCAGCCGTCAACGCCACGAGCAACCGGCCCCAGCGCCATGGCATACGCGCCGGCTTACCGGCGATGGCAGGCTTCGGCCCCTGCGGTGGCGACAACCATTTTTGAGACTCGGTAATCAAGCGGTTTCTCGCAATCAGGCTTTGCCTGCGTTTCAACTTCGAGGATGATAAGCGCCATGACGCCCGATGAAAAGCGAATCGCTCCGGTGCATTCACCGGCGCCGGCGCTGCGTGGCCGAGAGCGGCGCGCCGCG